>CAZTKW010000615.1:0-2776 GCA_964614315.1 uncultured Pirellulales bacterium | reverse complement strand
ACGTTTACCTCTGAGCGCAATAGGATTATTTCCCTTTGAAACCCGCCAGATTCTTGTCTTCTGGCCAAGCCTTGACCGAGATGGCATCTTCTTTAAGTCTGCTCAAAATGATGCGTCTGTCGCGACCAGCCGGGTCGAAGAAAGAGTTCGGGGGAAAGAAAATTTGCACTATTTATCGGCCCTCTTCCTATCAACGTAAGAGGGCCTTACATAAGATAAGGCTCACGAGGTAAAAAAATGGACGGAAAAAAAGGACCCATGGCTAAATTTAAGGCCGGGCAAGTATCAGCAGCTATGTGGGAAAATGGGATAACTGCGAAGAATGGCAGTAAAGTGACAGTGTTGAAGGCAACTGTACAGCGAAGGTATAAAGACAAAGATGGTAACTGGCAAAGCAGCGGTTCATTTAGCCGGAACGAGATCCCGTTGGCTATATATTGTATGCAGAAGGCATTTGAGAAAATTATAGAGACGCAGATTGACTCGGCCAATGGTGATGGTGTTGTTGAGGAAGTGCCGGTATAAGCACTGTAAGTTTGATTGATTTAAAGCGGCTCTTTTGTTTAGAGCCGCTTTTTAATTTGTATGGAGGTGATTAAGATGTCAGAAATCAAGGATCATGAAATATGTATAACCTTGTCAATAGGAGACTTTAGCGAATCAATGAGAAGAGAGCCGATAGACCAGGCTGAGTTTGACAGGTGGGCACAATTGGCAGAGAAAGGATTGCTTAATGGCCATATTGACTGGGACATTATTTATGAATGTACAAGGGAAGCAATGGCAGATTTCGAAGAAGGCGATGAAAATGAATCTGACTGAGTTTATAAGGAAAAATGATGTCAGGTGTGTTGATGGTGCGGAGTTTGACCACAGTCCGGATTTCTTTAAGATGAAAGAGTTTGAAAGAAAACGTTACAGGGTTTGCAAAGTTCCGTTCTTAATGCCTGAAACTTGCGAAGTTGGCACTTTTGATGTCAGGTTAAGCGGTGATATACAAGAAAAATGGGATAAGACGCAGAAAAAAACCAAAAGAAAGTTCTTTATCAACAGGTCGTTTTATTATCCCGGCATTACGAGCAGTTTTGACACGATTGAAGATTCAGTAGCAGCTGGCAAAACTGTTGATGAAGCTGTAGAGATGCTCGATTTGGAAATAGAACGTTTTCTTTTCTTTAAGAGATATGACCTGATTGACACAGGCAGATACTGGCTGAATAGGGACTTGAAGCGTTGTTTGGTTGATGAAGGAAAGGTGGTTGTTATTGATTGATGGAAAACCTTATAAATATAAGATGGTACCCTGTTGGTTAAAATGTTACGTGTAATATTTGATACAAATGTTTATGGCTTGTTGCTCGATGAGCCGGACTGGGCAGAAATTGAGAGGAAAATTCAACAAGAGAAGGACTTTATCGTATATGGCTATGGTTCTATACGCAAAGAGATCCGCAGTATTCCCACGAAAACAAGGCTTAGCAAGGCAGTGAGAATTAAACTGCTCAGTATGTATGACCGTATTATTGGCAAACATGTTCTTAAACATTATCTGAAGATTAGTCATCTGGCAAAGAAATACCACGACTATTACCGCAATCTTGGAGGCACTTACGGATGGGACACAAGCATTAGAATTGATTTTATGATTGTTGCTTGCGCAAGTATATATGGAATGGATATTATTTATTCAAATGATGAGAAAACAATGAACAGCAAATATGCTATAAAGGCTTACAATAGGATAAACTCCAGAGAGAATATACGAACACCGAATTTTTTGACATATACGGATTTGCTTGATAAGTTCCGGCCTTATAATTTGTAGACACTCAATGAAGCTCTTATAAATTCCTTTATTTCATTTCTGAATTTCGGATCCTTTTGGGCTTCCGTTATAGATTGTATGAATGGATCTGGGCGGGGTTTATTGCGTTTTTTCATAGCATACTGGTAAGAAGAAGGAATTTATAAACTTTATGGTTTGGCTCGTAAAAAAATGAAATAGTCGTTTTACTCAAACAGAAAGATTTATATTCACAAGAATCTTTACAAAGAAAATGGCAACGCCTATTGTCTATCCCACACCTGAGAAAATCATAGAGTACAACATACTTGTACTGAATATGATTAAGGTCAGAAGGGCAGATAGAGCCGAAGTATTAAGCCATGCAAGGATTGTAAAAGTAGTAAATCAATGCAAAGAACTTGATGGAGATATATACGATAAAGCAGTCTGTCTTCTTAAAGGTTTAATACAGGAACATTGCTTTGCAAGTGGCAATAGAAGAACGGCCTTTCTTGCTACAAGAGGATTTGTTGACTCAAATGGGGGAAAATACAGAATCCAAAATGCCCGTAAACATGCAAGGGTAATGCAAGGTATTAGAGAAAACTTCTATACTGATGAAGAAATAAGGGAGTGGATTAAAAATGGCAAAATTAAAAAATTTAACAGATAAGGAACGGCTTGAAGTTGTAGAAGAAGAAATCAGAAAGTTCAATAAACTGGCAGGTGGATACTGGGAATTATTAGAGGAGATAGGGAGGTTATAGCTTATAAATACCACATGCTGCCTTGATAAATTTATTTATTTCTCTAATAAATTTTGGGTCTTTTTGAGCCTCTTTAAGGGACTGCATGAATGAATCAGGTTTATGTTTGTTGCGTTTTTTCATAGCATACTGATAAGACTAAGGAATATATAAACTTTATGATTTGGCGGCAAAGTCAACTCTTGTGAGGTAAGATTTATTTTCTAGTTCTACTAAGAATAAA
>CAZTKW010000614.1:0-2778 GCA_964614315.1 uncultured Pirellulales bacterium | reverse complement strand
AACGTATTTTATATTTTTTTGAAAGTTATTGGTTTAGTATTTGGGCAACACGCCCCTGGGGCACAGGGGGACAGGCGGCATTGTTGCCGGGTGTTCAGCCGCCAAGTTCTACTGCTCGCTTGCGGTAGTGCATATAGTTTTGCAGGGTCACTTCCTCAGGCACGCCGTGGTCACAGGTTGGGAAATAGCCTCCCCGGCGGCGCATGGCAGGCAAGATATATTCGAGGGTTTTGTCAATGGCATCTTTGCCTTCAGCTAATACGCGCTTGTCAATTCCGCCTGTCATAATCAAATCAGGATGCTGCTGTGCAATCTGGACGACGTCACAGCCGGCCGCTACTTCAAAAGGACTCATTACATCCATACCAATCTGCTTTTGGTACATCTGGATTACAGGAACGGCAAAGCCGTCCGTGTCAACCTGCACGTAGAGATGACGGCTTTTATCAAGCTGTCTTGACTTTATATTGCTTATTAGCTGCTGATAGTAAGGGAAAAGAAACTCCCGAATCATATCAGGACTGATTAAAGGGCCATTTTTATAGCAGATGTCCTCATCGAAAAAGACTTCGTCAATTGTTACATATTGCTGATGTCGGGCTGTAACGCAGTCGGAAAGTTCAAACCAGGCTTTCATACATTCGTGAATCAGGTCGGGGGAGTCATAGAAGGCATAAAGAAGATTTTCCGGGCCGATGAGGCTGCGCAGATACATATAAGCACCGACGTGGTCCTGAGTGATTATCTTACCCTGAGCGGCTTCGGCGCGGGCTTTGGCCATTCTTTCCTTTAAATCTTCATATCGCTGGGGGTTTTTGGGGTCGAGGCGCCATTTTACGTCCTGCTCCCATGTTTTGATATCCTTGACGGGGTGGTCGATATATTCTGGCATAAAGCCGCTTCGTCGTCCTTTAAATACGAGAAGATGCCGGCCGGCAAAGTCCTGTATGACCTCGTGCCTGCCCCTGTCTTCGAGGACTTTATCTTCGAACCGGGGCACAAATTCAGCCTCACATCCTCCCAACTGACTGAGGCAGAAATTGCCCTGCGGGTCGTAATCAAAGAGTTCTGCAAGGTCGGCGTCTTTGGAAAGTCCCTGCTCGTACCATTTTTCGAGACAGTAGTAGCACTCTGACAGGCCGCCCCTGGAATTGTAGCCGAATTCGCATTTGTAAAACGGAGCATCCGGTTTTTTGGCGTAAGTATCCCGAAGTTTGCGTGCCGATTCGCACATCTTTTCGCGCGGCACCATAGAATACACACCATCTGGAGAGTTATCTTTGCTCATTTGAGTCACTTTCAGTTGACTTTAATTCGGCATTTTCCTGAGCGGCTCGGTCTTTTAGCAACTGCCTGAATTCGGAAATGGGTCTTTTTATCCAGAGGACAAATATAACCACGCCTATTGCCCAGGGTCCCCAAAAAATCAGGTCCATTTATTTTCGCCTTTCATAAGAGATCCAAAACATATCAATCGTAACGTATACGGAGCAGTCCGCCGAAGAGAAAGATTAACATTCCGACAAATGCCAGGGTACCTGCTTTGCTGTTTTCTCGTATAGTTCGGCCGGGACCAGCCTGTACGGATTCAAGCTGATTGTTAAACTCGTCGAGATATTCGTCGCTGTATTTATCAGGGTTGGCCCGGGCCATTGCACAATAACTTTTCATCAGATTTTGCATACGCAGGACGAGAGAATCGGCCAACGGTTTGCGGAGTTCGTCGCCCTGGTCGGTATTTTTAGCAAGAGCGGTCAAATCATCAAATAATTCCCGCCGTGATTCGGCACTGACGGCCGGCGGCAGAGCTTCCGGCGGTATAAGCATCGCCGTCTGCTCGAAGCGCCGCATTTGATGGCGTGAGATGCTGTAGCCTTTCTGGTCTGGGTATTTGCCCAGAACCAGGCCAGCAAAAAATATAACCAGTCCCAGAAACATGATAGCGATACAGACACGCCCCTTAGAGCTGGTGGGCCATACATTGAAGGCCCCGCCGCCCTGTCCACGCTCGGCGTCGGTGGCATGGCGGGCCTGCCAAATCTGATTTACCTGAGCCTGATGGGTTTGTTTTGTAAACAAGCTAACCAGAGGTACAGTAAGGGCGGTAACAATCATTCCAATTACCGCGATATCCCATCCGCTGGCATTTGCTGCGGTTACGCCTTCGCCGAGAAGGGGCAGATATGAATATATATTAAAGACACCATCGACAAAGCCGGTCACGGCGGAGCCCAGATAGTTATGGAAATTAATCAGAAGTCCAAAGAGCATTCCAACGACATAGCCGGCAATTGCGCCTGCAGTAGTGGCACGTCTGGAGAACAGGCCGTAAATAATAGCCACGACGAATAAAGGCAAGTCAACGACGGCGACGATAGCGATGTAAAAATCGACGGCACTTTGTGCCTTCTTGGCCATGTAAGATGTAAGAATCATTACAGCACCCATCAAGAGGAGCATAAGGCGAAGCATGAAAAGGGTCTGGCGGTCGGTCATTTTTCTTTTGCGAACCACATTTATTACGTCCAGAGTTGCCAAGGTCGAAGAACTGGACAGTGCGCTGTCGATGGTGGATAGCTGTGAGGCCAGAAGTCCGCAGAGTATCAAGCCGAGAATGCCGATAGGAATGACTCCGGAAGCTAAAAGCATCGGAAGGGCGTTGTCCTGCTCGAGGAAAGCCGGCATAGTTCCCTGTGCAACTTTAATGGCTGCGGCGATTCCCGGCATAGGAATGATAAAGGCAAATAGAGCCATGTATGCAACCTTGATGTTAATCCA
>CAZTKW010000613.1:0-2798 GCA_964614315.1 uncultured Pirellulales bacterium | reverse complement strand
TACGTACCTGGCACCACTATCAGTTGCACAGGGATATCGGCGTCAGGTGCCCCAGGTGACTCCCTGCTGGCCAACATCACCTTCCAGGCCATCGGCCAGCCAGACGACTGCAGCTCACTCAGCCTCGAGGTACCGACATTTGCGGACCCGGACGGCAATGACATTCCTTTCAATAGCCAAGATGGTTCCTTGTGTGTGGCAGGCATGGGCCCAGGTACTAGTCAGTGGGATGACCCATCTGCGGCCGTCTCTATGAGGCAGGCAACTGACGCTACAGTGCCGACGGGAAACAAGAGTCGGACGTCTCTCCTCAGCCTTGTTCTGAGCCCGCTGCTGTTCCTGCCGCCGTTCATAATATCGGCGGTGGTGAACCATCCGCCGCAGTCTATCCGGCGATTTCTGGCGGGCGGTAATCGCAAATGAAACCAGCCAAGGTCAGCCGAACCGTCATCCCGGCCACCTTGGTGGTAGCGGTGGACCTGCCAAGCGGAGCCACAAGTCTGCCCTGCGTTGGGAAGACCAGCTTCGTTGCGGACGACCTGGGTGGCGCAGGCGAGGCCAACGTCGGCGAGGGCAACTGTCCGACGGCCGGGGGCATCTGCACCCCGCAGGCTCCTCTTGAGGAGGCCAACGCCAACGGCGCTACGCTCGACACCATCACCTTGTCGGTGGCGGGTACCATCAGCCTGGCGACAGTCCTGCCCGCGCTGGGCGCTGATGATCACACCCTGGATGGCTTCCCGGCCGGCGTAATCGTGAACAGCGACCAGCTTGTGTTGGATACTTAGAACGATGACGCCTGAGGCGGTGGTTGCTAAGCCATGACGACAGAATCTTCGCCCACTGGAAGCCCGCAGGCTGCGAGCGAAGCGGGAGAGCTTCTAGGTAATGTACCTGCCTTGGCTGTTCTCTCCCGCGATGACCTGCTCGACTTGGCCGCCTCAGCCCGCAGGCGATCCTACGCCAAAGGCCAGCTCTTTTTTCATCGTGATGACCCTGGCGATAGCCTACACATCATTAAGAAAGGCGAGGTTCGGGTCATCCTGCCGTCACCGCAAGGCGAGGAAGTGACTTTGGCCCTGTTGGGTCCGGGTGACTTCTTTGGCGAACTGTGTCTCCTTGACGGAGTCCCACGCTCAGCCACCACGATAGCCGCCAAGACGACGGAAACCCTAGTCATTGAGCGGGACCGATTTGTGCAATGGCTACAGTCACGCCCGGCAGCGGCCATAGCTATTTTGGCCGTGGTGGGGCGGCGGCTGCGAGCGGCCGATGAGCTTGTGGGCGAGCTCGCCTTCCTGGACGTCCATTGCCGTTTGGTCAGGAAGCTGCTGGACCTCGCCGGGCCAGCCGTGGAGGGGGGCCAGGTGGAACTCCACTTGAGCCAGGACGAACTGGCCAGCATGGTCGGTGTCACACGCGAAAGCGTCAACAAGCACCTCCGCTTCTTTAAGAAGCAAGGCGCCATCGACGTGCACCGTCGCTGCATTGTGTTGCGCTCGGTGGATTACCTCCGTCGCTTCGCCTAGTTCCCGAATGTGCGGCAGGCGAATCACAAACATTGCGGCCACGAATGTGGCCGCCGCCAAAACAAAAATTCAAGCGCCACGTCTCAACTGCGATTCGTCGCTCTCACCTCGGCTCCTGCTCGGTAGTCTATTCCCCACTGTGAGCTAATTCACACCCCTTGTGTGACACAGTTCATGGCACCCGCAAGGGAGTCTGTCGTAAGTTGGCCCTGAGGAGAATCGGTGAGGAGGGAAGCCATGGACAACCAGCTATATCTGAGGGCCAAGAGGCAGGAGCTTCAGCGTGAACCGGCTCGGCCAGCCGGAGAGACGGCAGCGCAAGGCAGTGCCAGGCGCCACGCTGAAGAGCAAGAGACCATAAGGGGGAGGGACATCATGTTGCTGACTAAAGAACACGTCAAGGCAACCGTGCACATGAAGGAGGAGGAGACGCATCGGGCTCACCTCATCCCCGAGGCCCGCGAGCAGGCGCAGCAGAACCGAAACGGCCGGGCATGGCGCTGGCGTATCGAGCCCGCTATGGAGGACGCCTTTCAGGACCTCCAGGGTTGGCTGCTCTCCAGCCAGCGGGACGCCGAGATGGAGACAGCGAACAGCCCTCCTGGGCCGAGCCTCCGTGCGGGGAGTGAGGGACGGCTGGACTCTGAGCCAGATTGCCTGACGGGCCGATGGAATACTCCCCTGAGTGCCAGGCTTCGCTCCTTGACCTCCTTCCTGCGCTTGAGGATCTGCTCCCGACGCCCGTAGTAGACGTCTGCCGGCGTGACGTTGGCCAAGCCTTCGTCGTAGGGACGATCAGGAACTGCACCCTTGCCGGCTCCCGTCGGTAGTCTTCTATGACGGTAGAGAGCCTGCCCGTGGAGCACGCCGTGGCGCCGCCCGGGAAGCTATGCTCTAGGAAAAGGCAAAGAAGTCCCAACGCGACCGAGATCGCGGGCCAGAGGAGTTACACTTGTCAGAACCTGCTGCCGACGCATTTTCTTTCCCAGGAAAGGGGTTGACAAATTACACCGTAGTAGTGTATACGTTCACGATGCGGGCAACGGTTTGTCCGCCGGGCCGCCAGGATGGGTGGTGGCGCTGATGCTTGTCGGCAGCGAAGCGTCGCTAGTTGAAAAAGGAAAGGGATCGGCAGCGACTTCCTGCCGTTTTGTATTTCTAGACGCGCTCGGATCGCGAGAACCCTGAATACGGAAAACGGCCCCGAACGGTGGAGCGCACCGCCGGGGCCAGCGCACAAGGTGGGTCACCCCGTGCATTTCTATTATA
>CAZTKW010000612.1:0-2800 GCA_964614315.1 uncultured Pirellulales bacterium | reverse complement strand
CTGAAATAATCAGTATCGACTCGATGAAGGTCTATCGGCGAATGGATATTGGCACAGCCAAACCGCCCAAGGCTGCCCGTGAACGCATAAAATATCATTTAATCGATGTCATTGAACCAAGTAATTCCTTTAGTGTGGGTTTATTTCTAGAGCTGGCATATGCTGCTATCAAGCAGATAGAAAGCTCCAATAAGCCCATAATTGCGGTTGGCGGGACCGCTCTGTATATAAAGACTTTACTATACGGTTTGTTTGAAGGCCCCGGAACCGATGAACAAATACGTGCTCGGCTGGGGCAGCAGGCTGAAGACAAAGGGCTGGAGTACCTCTATCAGGAACTAAAGAAAATCGATTCGATAGCAGCCAGTCGGATTCACCCCAACGACCGCAAGCGTATAGTCCGAGCTCTTGAGGTTTACGAAATCACAGGGGAAACCATTTCAAGTCTGCAACAACAATTTGAGGCCGAAAAACCCATTCACAATTGGAATATAATCGGTCTGCGGCGAGAAAAAGCCGTTGAGAACAAACAGATAAATGCCAGAGTCAAAAAGATGATTGATGCCGGTCTTGTCGATGAGGTCAAATCGCTTCTGGCCGAAGATAAACCTTTAAGCCGGCAGGCCCGCTGCGCGATAGGTTATGCCGAAATAATCGAGTACCTGAACGGACGGATAAATTTAGAAGATGCAATTGAATTAATCAAAAGGAACACCCGCCGTCTGGCCAAGAACCAGCGAACCTGGTTTAAGACCTTCAAAAATGTCAACTGGGTTGATATCGAAGAGGACAAATCTTTCGACGAAATTTTTGGTCAAGTAAAAACTCTAATATAAAACAGCAAATAATAAATCAACCCGCAAATCCAAATCAGACGGTCTGAAGTTCTCGCTGCGCGCTCAGGATTGTTGCAGTATCGCCCAGAACGAGCTGCTTTATCAAACTGGCTGGTACGAAAGTGATGCCCATACTGAATATCTTTTCTTCAACCATCGAAGCAATCATCCGGGCTGTTTGTTGACATATGTCATACTTAGCTACGAGGTCGGCGACTATTCGGGACTTGTCCCAGCGAGCTCTGTCACCTGATTCTTTGGATTTGCACAGCACTTCGGCATCAGCAAGGTCACGGATTTCAATAGAGACGACTTCAATTCGAGACCGTTTAAGTTTGCGCTCGAAGTGATGTTCACTTAGTGCAATTGCGGCCTTTTCATTGTTCGTAGCAGTGAGGACAGCCTTAACTATGGATAATATTTCCCCGCTGGATAAGGCAGGATTTTTTTGGTTATGGTAAAGATAATATGTAACAACCTCTGCAAGGCCTTCGGCGATGCAAATGTCGGCCTGGTCGACACTGTCGAGGGCGTTGCTGATAGTGCCCATAACCTTGGTATGCAAATATTCCTCGATACTGCCATCAGCCTTTATGACTTTAAGCTGTATTTTCATACCCACCCCTTCGCTTCCTTGCATAACTCACTAAATACCAGCATTTCAAAACTCCGCAACTGGTGAGAGCTTTCTATTTATCATCCATTGAAAAGCTTTGGCTGCCCCTTCATAGACTGTCTGGACTTTGTTTCCTGAATAACCTGGCTCACCTCTTCAATCAAATCATCCGCATCTTTGAAGTCACGATAGACACTTGCAAAGCGAATATATGCAACCTTATCAACTCCTCGGAGGTGCTTCATGACACTATCGCCGATAAAAGACGATGAGACCTCCTTATCGAAACTCCTGAATATATCTTCTTCGACCCTGTCGGCAATCTGTCTAATCTGTTCGGCTGATACGGGTCTTTTATAACAAGCCTTCTGTAAACCACTAATTATTTTGTCTCTCTCGTAAGGAACGCGAGAGTTGTCCTTTTTCACCACGTAGAGCTTGAAACTTTCTCCGATTTTTTCATAGGTGGTAAATCGTTTTTTGCATTCGAGGCACTGTCGACGTCTCCTTATCACTCTGCCGGCATCGCTTGAACGCGAATCAATAACCTTATCCCGGTCTTCCTTACAAAAGGGACATCTCACAGGCCAAACCTACCTTCAACAATCCATCAAAACTTTCCGCGGCTCATCAAGACAACACAACATCTGGCCATTTCACAAATTCTAAGTGCAACATATTGTATGTCAAATAAAAAATGTAAATTTTTTACGAAAGTCAAAACGTGGCTGTTAAATATTTTTCGGGATTTTCCCAATTTCTGGCAGAACAAGAATTAATAAAAAGAAGTTTAAGAAATTCACAACTTTTTGATTCTGTCTTTTTTCGTAATCGAGAAGGCGGGGGCTTGACAGCGCCAGCCTGCCGAAACACTGGGTTTGAAATTGGCTTTGATTGGGTTTGTTTTACCGGTGGGCGAATGGGTGGTTCATTTTCATAATCCTTTGTTTTAACAGAACTTAGGTTCATTTTTGGCTTTTCGGAGATTGGCTTTGAATTGGTTTGAATTGGCTTTGTTTTCGCGGCGTCCGAGGAGACAAAAATTGCCGTAAAACTTTGTCATAATAAGACTTATGTTCATTAGAGCAATCAAAAAAATGGGTTTGTTTTGCATAATAACTCGTCGCGCGTCGTGCGTATTGCGTAGAGCGGATGCGCTTCGCGGAATAATTTTAATAGATTGCCGAACATTCAGTAATCCTCATAATGCCTATTTACTTTTTAAGGGGGGAGGGGAAATAGGCCTCCCTATAATTAGAGGAACTTGCGCATTTCGGTCGAAAAATCGTGGGATTTGAAGGGAGTCAAAGTTTGTAAGTGTTTATATGGAGAGGAGTAAAAAAATTTT
>CAZTKW010000611.1:0-2800 GCA_964614315.1 uncultured Pirellulales bacterium | reverse complement strand
TGTGAGCACCGTAATCCGTCCAGTATATCTTGCCGCCGACCGGATCCAGAGCGATGCCGTATGGATAAATCACCCACGTGGTAACCAGGTCTTCGATATTGCTGCCATCCAGATTGGCCCGCTGAACCTTGCCAGTACCGCGATCCGTCCAGTACATCTTCGAGTCACCCTGTACAACTTGGCCGAAAACTAAAAGTCCCAACAATGCCACAATCACCTGACCTAAATTAGATTTTCTCATCATTTTTCTACTCCTCTCACAAAAAAATGGTTAATTTTTTATATATAGATACCGCAGTAAGGTTTGCGAAAACTTCCGGGATAAGGAAAAATCTCCATTATTATCAATCTCCTCGTTATATTATCCAAAATACGAAGGCCGATAATATTATACAGCATCCATTTTGTAAATCAAGGAAAAAAGAGGGAAAAGTGAGGTAAAGGGATTTACCTTAAAACGTAAAATACACCGCTCTAAGCAGCGTTCAAGTCAGTATAAAACAAGCGCGGCTGCTGTTTGAGGGCTATTTTCCTATGCAGAAGCGTTTGAATATATTGTCCAATACCTGCTCGTCAACGTGTACGGCCTGGATGTTGGAGACGGCCTGATATGCGCCGCGAAGGAGCATCGCAACAACATCGTCATTTGCCGCCTTTAGCTGGCCGGCGGCTTCATTGATATTCTCAATCGCCTCGGTAACAGCCTGCCTGTGCCGTGCGGTGAGGGCGATATCGTATTGTGTATCGCGCAATGCAGATTGCGCCTGAGGTGAGGGGGCTTCGGCTGTTGTCTTTGCGAGTATTTTATTATCGATTGCCTCGGGCAGTTGTTCCATGCCAAGGCCGGTACGGGAGCTTAGAGCAATAAAATCGGCGCCGAAAATTTCAGCCAAACCAGCGAGGTTTTCAGTTAAAATATCGGCGCCGATTAAATCTGATTTTGTAGCAACAGCTATGAGGTTCTGCGGCTCAATGAGCCGGCGTATCGCGGCGTCTTCGGCCCAGTTTGCTTTTGCTATATCGACGCAAAAGACAACGACCGAGCAGTTTTGCAGAGATTCTACGGCTGCGGCCTGGGCCAGCTCGTCGAGGACATTGCTCGTTTGGAGCGTTAATCCTGCACAGTCGAAGAGAACGCATTGGCAATGCGGCAGATTTAGCAGGCCTGTCAGGACATCTCTTGTTGTTTTGGGCCGGCTGGAAACGATGCTTCTTTCTGTGCCGAGGAGGAAATTTAGCAGGGTGCTTTTGCCGGCATTTGGGGCGCCGGCAATACCGACCGAGGGCAAATCAATCACCGATTCGCAGCTGATGCTTCCGGCGAGCAACTGCCGGAGTTGTTCTTTTATTTCATCGAGTCTTTCGAGGGCCTGCGGGCGAGTTATAAATTCGATGTCTTCTGTGCTAAAATCCAGACCGGCTTCGATTAAGCTTAGGCAATCCATTAATTTTTGTTGGATTTGGGCGGTTTTTTTAGCTAACTTTCCAGCCAGAAGCTTTTCAGCGGCGGCTACCTGGAACTTATTTGAGCCGACGATAATTTCGTTTACGGCTTCTGCCTGTGCGAGGTCGATTTTGCCGTTAAGGTATGCCCTTGCCGTGAATTCACCGGGGCCGGCCGGTCGAAGACCTTTGGAAAATAAAGTGCTCATCAGGGATTTGGCAACGGAAGGATTCGTAAAGAGATGAATCTCGTCGATATCGTCGCCGGTGTAGGAATGCGGGGCCAAGAACAAGTATAGCTTTGCATCAACCTCTAATTCGGCATCGATAGTTACCCGGCCGGTGGCAACAGAGGATTTGGCGGCTGAGATGGGTGGGTCGAAGATTTGCCTACATACGCCGATAGTGTCGGGGCCGGTTATGCGAAGGATCACTCTTTTATCTGAAGTCGGAGAGCTGACCACTGCGATGGTGTCATTGAGTTCGTACATTTTTAGTTGTTACCCCGCTCAAAACTCAATGCTGAAAAAAATCAAAACTGTTTGTAGAACGGCTTTGGCTTTTTCTTTTTGACCTTTCCGCCGGTTTTACGTGTTACGGCCACCAGGCCCTGTGATTCGGCCTCTTCCTTCTCGCTGATGTGCTTTCTGATAAAATACTGCTCAATGACACCTGCAAAGGTGCTTGACATAATATAGAGGTTAACTCCCGAAGGGCCGTTATATAAAACCAACGGCAGAAACAGCGGCATCATAATCATCATCATTTTCTGCTGCTGGGCGGCCTGTGGATTAGTCGCTGCCTGTTTAGGCATCATTTTCTGCTGCAGATACATCGCCACACCCATCAAAATCGGCAAAAGGTTCAGCGATAATATTTTCCAGTTCAACAGCGGTATGATTATCGGAGAGGGAAATCTGAAAAACGCATCCGGTACGGAAAGGTCGGTAATCCAGAACGGCAGGAACGGCTCACCCCGCAGGTCGATACTGGTGTATATCGCGCTCCACAGGGCAATCCAGACGGGCATCTGCACCATCATCGGCAGAAAGCCCATAACCGGCGAGGCTCCCTGCTCCTTGTAAAGAGCCATTATGTGTTTATTCATTTCGGTTTTATTATTGGCATATTTTTTCTTAATCTCTTCGGCTTTCGGGCCCAGTTTGGTCATTTTCCTCATCGATACCTGGCTCTTTTTCGTCAGGGGATGAATGACAATACGAAACATGAACACTAATATGATGATAACCACGCCGTAGTTGCCAATGAAGCCGTACATCCATTTCATAAAGGCCAATATGCCAAACGCCAGGGGATGTATTAGTGCAGCAGGACAGCAGCAGCCCATAAAATCTAT
>CAZTKW010000610.1:0-2805 GCA_964614315.1 uncultured Pirellulales bacterium | reverse complement strand
GAGAACAAGCAAAAGCAAGAGCTGAAGAAAAAGCAAGGGTTAACGCTGAGGCGAAGGCAAGAGCTGAAATTAAGAAAAAAGCAATAGCAGCAGCAAGGACAAAGGCCAAGGAAGAGGCGAAGGAAAGAGCAAGGGTTCAAGCTGCAGCAAGGGCAAAGGCAAAAGCTGAAGCAGCATTGAAGGCAGAGGCAGAAAGAAAAGCACTAATTGCAGCCAACATAAAGGCAAAGGCGGAGGCTTGGGCAAAAGCAAAAGCAGAGGCACAAGAGCAGGCAAAGTTAAAATCTGAAGAAAGGGTGAGGGTAGAAGCAGAGAGAAAGGCACAAGCAGAAGCAAAAGCAAGAGCCCAAGAAGAGGCCAAAGAAAGAGCGAGAGCTAAAGCCGAGGAAAAAGCAAGGGTAAAAGCCCAAGCCAGAGAAAGAGCAAGAATCGAAAGCCAGGAAAGAGCAAAAGTTCAAGCTGAAAGAAAGGCAAAGGCTGAAGTCTTACGACAATCAATATTAGAAGCCAAAATAAAGGCGAAGGCCGAGGCGTGGGCAAAAGCCAGGGCAAAAGTCGAAGAAAATATAAGACTAAACGCCGAAGAAAATGCACGGGCTGAATCTGAAAGACGTGCAAGAGCCGCGGCAAATGCAAGAGCCAAAGAAAAGGCAAGGTTAGCAGCCGAAGAAAAAGCAAGGGCAAAGACCGAAGCCAAAGAAGAGGCCACCGAAAGAGCAAGGGCTGAGGCAGAAGAACGAGCAAGAGCGAGAGCCGAAGCCAAAGCAAAGGCCAAAGAAAGAGCAAGGGCCGAAGCAGAGATACGAGCACAAGCTAAAGCTGAGAGAAAGGCAAAAGCTGAAGCCGAACGAAAAATCCTTTTAGAAGCCAAGATAAGGGCAAAGGCGGAGGCGTGGGCACAAGCTAAAGCAGAAGCCCAAGAGCAAGCAAAGTTAAAGGCCGAAGAGAAGGCGAGGACTGAAGCTGAGAGGAAGGTACAAGCAAATATAAGAGCACGGGCCAGGGAAGAGGCCAAAGAACGAGCGAGAGTTAAAGCTGAAGAAAAGGCAAAAGCCAAAGCCCAAGCCAGAGAAAGGGCAATGGCCGAAGCTTCAGAAAGAGCACGGGTACAGGCTGAACGAAGAGCCAGGAGCGAAGCAGAGAAAAGGGCAAAAGCCGAGATAAGGGCAAGAGCCAACGAAGAGTCCCGTGCAAGAGCAAGAACTAATGCGGAGGCAAAGGCAATAGCGAGAGCTGAACGGAAAGCCAGGGTCGAATCCGAAAGAAAAGCCATCTTAGAAACCAAAATAAGGGTCAAGGCTGAGGCGTGGGCAAAGGCCAAGGCAGAAGCGGAAGAAAGAGCAAGATTAAAGGCTGAAGAAAGGGTGAGGGTAGAAGCTGAAAGAAAGAGAAAAGCGGAGATAAAAGCAAAAGCTAAAGAAGAGGCCATGGAAAGGGCAAAGGCTAAAGCCGAAGAAAAGGCAATAGCCAAAGCTCAAGCCTCAGAAAGAGCAAGAGCCGAAACTGCAGAAAGAGCACAAGTACGGGCTGAACGAAGAGCGAAGGCAGAAGCTGAAAGAGCGGTAAAGGTCGAAGCCAAATTAAGGGCAAAAGCAGAAGTTAGAATAAAAGCAAGAGAACAAGCAGAAGCACGGGCCAAAACCGAAGCCTTTAGAAAGGCAAAAGCTAAAACCATAGCAAGGGCTAAAGCGGAAGAAAAGGCAAGAGCCAGAGAAGACGCCCGGTCACAAGCAATCGAGGCCAGGACAAGAACGCAAATTACGAAAAAAGCAAGAGCAGCAATGAAGGCCAAGGCCAAAGAAGAAGCCAGGGAAAGGATAAAGGCCAGGTCCGCAGTTCTGGCAAGAGCAAAAGCTGAACGAAAAGCAAAGGCCGAAGCTGAAAGAAAGACCATTTTAGAAGCCAAAATAAAGGCAAAGGCTGAAGCCTGGGCGAAGGCAAAAGCCGAATCTGAGAAACAAGCAAGCTTAAAGGCTGAAGAACTGAGAATATTAGAAGCAGAGAAAAAGGCAAAGATTGAAGCTAAGGCAAAGGCAGAAGCAGAGGCAAAAGTTCAAGCAGCTGAAAGAGCAAAATTAGAAGCTGAAGCAGAGAAACGGGCAGAAGCAGAAAGAAGGGCGCAAGCAGAAGCGAGAAAACGAGCCGAAGCCGAAGCCAGGGAAAAAGCGAGAGCTAAAACCGAGGCTGATGCAATAGCAAGGTTAGAAGCCGAAGCAAAGAAAAGGGCAGAAGCAGAAAGAAAGGCGCAAGCAGAGGCTATAAAACGAGCCGAAGCCGAAGCCAGAGATAAAGAAAGAGCTAAAGCTGAGGCTGAGGCAAGAGCAATAGCTGAAGCAGAGAAAAAGGCAAAAATTGAAGCTAAGGCAAAGGCTCAGGCTGAAGAAAGAGCAAGACTGAAAGCTGAAGAGAAGGCACGTGTTGAGGCTGAACAAAGGTCAAGAATAGAAGCTAAGGCAAAAGCCAAAGAAAGAGTAAGGGCTGAGGCAGAAGAACGAGCAAGAGTAAGAGCCGAAGAGAAAGCAAAGGCCGCAATTGAGAGAAAGGCAATAGTCGAAGCCAAAATAAAGGTCAAGGCAGAGGCTTGGGCAAAAGCAAGGGCAGCAGTTGAAGAAAAGGCAAGGTTTAATACCGAGGCAAAGGCACGAGCCGAAGCTGATAAACAAGCAAGAATCGAAGCCATAGCAAAGGCAAAAGCTAAGGCTAAAGATAGGGCGAGGGTAGAAGCCGAGGCGAAGAGAATGGCTAAGGCTGAGGCAAAGGCACGAGCCGAAGCTGATAAACAAGCAAGAATCGAAGCCATAGCAA
>CAZTKW010000609.1:0-2814 GCA_964614315.1 uncultured Pirellulales bacterium | reverse complement strand
TTGCGTTTCTACATACGCAGATGGGAATGTGAAGAAGGAATTCGCTTTCTCAAGTGTCAGGTGAATCTTGAAAAGATACGAACATTTCGCTGGCCTGCGATTTGTCGACTGGTTTTGCTGAGTGTGTTGGTGATGATTTATTTGGGCTGGCTTGTTGAGGAACATCCGAACATTTGCGATCGTTTAGTTTACCTGAGTCAACCGTTACCGGATAATCCGGACTTTCTTGCGTACCGCTTGTTGACGGGGCTGACGGAAGCAATAAATACCTGTTTCTGGCTTCACAAGGATTTACTGAGGAAAAGCTTATGGTAAAACCCCTAAGTTTGAGAGAATAAATGTTGACAATTTGTCCATGAATGATATAGTATAAGAGTTTTGGAGAATAGTTGTTCAGAAAGTGAAATTTAAAATTACTACTATTTTCTTTAAAGAATTGTGATGTCAACGTACGATAATAAATAAAACCGATGAAGATTCTTAAAATTACTATAATTTTAGTGTTTTTGCTTGATGGTAATAATGGTTTAAGTGCTGTTTATATAACTTAGAATTCCGCAATGTTTGTTATTTGTGTTAGACAAACAGATTAATTCAAACTATATTCCAAAAGGTGGTGTCGATGGTTTCAGCAAAAAAAGTGAAGAGGAAAAAAGTAAAGAGGAAAAAAGTAAAGAAGAAAAAGAAATGGATGGGGCGAACTCAAGGTACTGGACCGAGAAAAAGTTAGAGGAGAACGTTTAGATGAAATTGAGCGATTATAGAGACACATATTATGAATTTTCTCGTACAGCTAGCAGTATTGCTCGAACATTAGCTTTTGCTGGAATTGCCCTTATATGGATCTTTAGGATTGAACTAAAACCTATAGCTAGAATTCCGTCAGAACTACTTGCTCCTTTAGCGCTATTAGCCACCACTCTTGCTTTTGATTTGCTGCAGTACATATCAGGGACTTGCGTTTGGGGGATTTTCCAATGGTATCATGAAAAAAAACTGGTGGATGTTTTGATGGACCCAGATCTTGATTCTTCTTCTTGGCTTAAAATACCTCAGTTTATCTTTTTTGTGCTGAAATTATTTACAGTTCTTTTAGCTTACTTCTTCCTTACAACATACATATGGGATATATGGTTCAAAACAAAAACCTGAGTCCGTTATAAATAAAGCAAAAGCCTTGATTTAACGTAAGTTGAGGGGCAGTATAGAACACCTCATTTAAATGTTCCTCTGTTTCTAAGTTGTCAAAAACTCTCTTCTATTTTTTTGTTCCGAGTATTGTTGGTGTATAGCATCTGTAGCTGTGAGGCAAGTCCTCCTCTACGGTCATATAATCTTCCGGTTCACAGCGGTAATCCCAACATTGGTGCACCATTCTTTCCGCTAGTATAAATGTATCTCGACTAGGGCACGTTGCATCCAGAAGATATTCTCCAGCAATTCTTCTTTTACCACCTTTTGGGAAGCATGTAGCCACTTTATTTGCTTGGGATACGGATAGTTCAACCAACCAAATGTATTTGGGTAGGTGAAGAGTTGCATACCACGTTTTAAGCTTATTCGAATATTTGCGAGCACAAATAGAACGTTTGAAATCACTTCCCTCTACAAGAACCAAACGCCAAACAAAAGCAAAATCTTTTTCAGTAACTTGCGGGTAACGACCTTTGAAGAATATGTAGACTATCCGAAACGGCTCCAATGCTGAACACCGTATAATGGGAGGCACAGGTACTAATGCATGTCTGAGATAATGTTTCTCACCCACCACACCTACTTTAGCTTCAACAATGGCATCCTCTCCATTCGATTGAGGCTCACACCATTCTTTGATTTCTATTTTAGTAAAAGGACCTCGCTCATCATCATGTACATAATACGATGTTGCCATAGTACTTACCAGAAAATGGGCATCATCACCATACTTATCCCTTTCATCTGGAAGAAGGAGTTTAGAAGCAGGAATCCATGTCAGGTTTTTACTGTGGGGTAACAAATGCCCCACGGCGGTAACAGCATGATTACTATTCGTGGAACTTTCTTCGATACAAAGAATTACTGGGAAACCAGATTCAACAAAAGAATAGATCTCATGGCAAATACGACAGAACTCCTCTTCACCAAAATCTCGAGTAGAAACCGTAAATTCCAAGCTATTAAGCCCAGTGGCAGCCAAAGCATTTTTCATCTCTGAAAGCTCAAGGCCACTATCTCCATCTGCTGGATCAAAGGCAACATTAATATTACGTGGATAGGTTACAGTGCCCATCGCATGCCGTGTGATAGTTCCGTAACGAAATCTATGTGTCCCAAATTTTTCCGCCATTAGTTGTGTAGTCACCCAAAGCGAAGCAGTTGCACAACGTCCAAGATTGGGGTCTTGTTGAATAAACTCAGGTGTATCAATCTCAAACCGCGTATTCAATAAATTTACTTGACACCTATTGCTTACTTTGAGAAATGGTTTGCCTTCGGTTTCTGTTGGTAGACAAAAAGTAAGAGCCGTCCTGCCAATAACAAATGAAGGTGTTGGTCGAAGAACACAATAGCCTTGCCAGAAAACTGAAAGTTCCTTTTCAATTTCAGTACGCAAGGCACCAGATAATAAAAGCTTTATCAATGCTTCTCCATTTTGCTCATCCCCAGAAAAGAAATGTACTCTCCTACACTCAACTGGATATTCTCTAAAACTCGAACCATAAAAATCACAATGGCTGTCCCAAAATTCAAAATCCATATAGGGTTCTTCAACAAGGCAAAAACATTTAAGGTTATTTTTCACAATTGCGTGCAAAAATTTTGTTTATGTGCCAA
>CAZTKW010000608.1:0-2816 GCA_964614315.1 uncultured Pirellulales bacterium | reverse complement strand
CTTTAAGTACGAAAGAACGACAATTAAGAAGAGAATGGGAGGAAAAAAAGAAAAAGTCCAAAGAAGCTATGCTGCATGAAAAAGCCAGGGACATTCTCCAGTATGTCAATGAAAAATGCGTTGTTAAAGACGAAAAGAAAAAGACATTGAACAACAAAGAATATAACAGCATGTATGAATTTTTGATTCGAAAAGATTTTGAGGATTTTATAAAAGAACTTGATACATTGAAGAAATCAAATCGAATCAGCATTGACGTATTACGGAACTTAGAAACAATAAGCGATTTAAACATTATGCATCAAAAGGTTTGCGATATAATCCTGCAGGAGCTAACGGAAATTGAAAAAGATGAAAAAAAGCTCAGGTTATATATCGGCCTTGATAAGAGCGGAGATGTTCCTTATAACGACAAGATTGAAGAATTCAAAGATAATATAGCAATATATAAGGGTTTTTTACGGGCAAGATTTTTCAGAGATTGTCTTTATACTGTTGAAGGTAAAAAGGGAAAGAGCTTTGCTAAACTCGTGGAAGAGCTAGCAACTAATAGAGGAGTCAGACATAATATACCACTTGAGGAAAAATACTATAAGATTGAAGGAAAGAACGATGAAAAAAACATAGAAGATAAAAAAAAGAGCAGAATATTACATGAAACATTAGCGAAAGACAGACTTTGTGTTTTGATGGCGATGAGATACCTTGAAGTTCTAAACAGGGAATTATCTTCAAAAGCTGAATCGATTGTCTGGGAGAGGGGGAGAATTATTTTGACTATAAAGGGCAGGGACAGCGGAAGAAACTGTGTAATACATTTTGGGGCAAAAGACTATTTAAAGCTGTACGTAATGGATAATCCGGACTTTTTACTTGGGTTATGGGATTACTTTATTCCAGCATCACAAAAAGAAATTGATTATCATCAGTTATATAAAGATGGTATAAACAAATATACAGAATTGCAAAGACAGTGTATGATAGCCATACTTGCTCACCAAGAGAATGTAATTGGGCGAGTATCAAAAAAGTCTAATGCAACCATAGAAGATATTAACAATAATCTTGTAAACGAAATAATAAAAAACGGGGGCACAATACCTGACAAATTGCCTAAGAATTTTATAAAAGATGAACTTATTTGGGAAGCGGCGTTGACGGATGAGAAAGATAAAGAGTCGATGAGAAAAACGAGAAATACAGTTTTTCATTATAAACTTGCTTTTGAAAGAAAAGACATTAAACGATTTTATGATATAATGGAAAGGGAAGGAATAAGACAAGACTGGATTTTGAAAAAATGAAAAAAGAGGAAAATGCAAGTTATCTTGACGAAGGAACGTCAACTTTTCCAGAATGTTATTGCATTAACATCAGACAGACAAAGGACTTATCGAAGGAGCGCTGGAGTAGCCCTCGATTTGTGGGGTGATTACAGCGACTTGACGTGGGATATCGACACGATGCCAGCTGGAGTAGCCCTCGATTTGTGGGGTGATTACAGCCGTAAATCAATCATCGTTGTTTAGCTTACCGCTGGAGTAGCCCTCGATTTGTGGGGTGATTACAGCGGGGAGAGGCTGAAGAAGCTTAGGGATTCGGCTGGAGTAGCCCTCGATTTGTGGGGTGATTACAGCTATCAGCAGCCTCAGAAAAAAGCTTATACAGCTGGAGTAGCCCTCGATTTGTGGGGTGATTACAGCCTTGAACTGTTGTTCCATCCAATATCTCTAGCTGGAGTAGCCCTCGATTTGTGGGGTGATTACAGCCGCCGAAACGCTCTTATCCCCGATTTTATAGCTGGAGTAGCCCTCGATTTGTGGGGTGATTACAGCGCCTTGACGCTCGACTTCGATTGTTATGGTGCTGGAGTAGCCCTCGATTTGTGGGGTGATTACAGCACAGTGCCTATTCTGCCGTGCTTTTTCAGCGCTGGAGTAGCCCTCGATTTGTGGGGTGATTACAGCGTTGCAAACGGAGGTCAATCCGTTCCCCTGGCTGGAGTAGCCCTCGATTTGTGGGGTGATTACAGCGCTGGCGCCGACGGTCTCGAAGTGCGCCATGCTGGAGTAGCCCTCGATTTGTGGGGTGATTACAACATGAATGTTTGTACGCCCCGATTGTATATCGCTGGAGAAGCCCTCGATTTGTGGGGTGATTACAGCGCACATTCATTGTGGCCGTTCATAACGCCAGCTGGAGTAGCCCTCGATTTGTAGGGTGTTTACAGCATTCCTACCTTTCTAGTGCATTGCACTAAAGCTGGAGTAGCCCTCGATTTGTAGGGTGATTACAGCATTGTTTTGATTTAATAAAATTGTTAGCGATTGCAGAAAAGCTTGGGCTGCAGGAAGGGATGGCAATTGATTACAGCAATTTGGGATGGGTTTGCAAAGCCAGTGGTGATGATAAGACGGCACTGGAGTATTGGGAAAAGGCGGAAGAGTTGTATAGCAAGATTGGAATGCCGCATAAGGTGGAGAGGGTGCGGTGGTTGATTGAGGGGTTGAATAGGGGAGACGAGAAGAAAAGAATAAAATAAATCGAGGGGCATCTTTATTCTTATAAATATATAATGGGAAAGATGGTAGAAATCTGGTGATGTTGAGACAATGTGCGGGGTGTTAAGTGACCCACCAGCACGCGGGCTGGGGGCTAAATACTAACGCCTCAACGGCAGGCGTTAATTGGGAATTTTTAATATGAGTACAACCTGTGGATATATGGTGACACGGACTGCGTACGGGACGTTGAGTGACCCCCAGCACGCGGGCTGGGGGCTAAATACTAACGCCTCAACGGCAGGCGTTAATTGG
>CAZTKW010000607.1:0-2818 GCA_964614315.1 uncultured Pirellulales bacterium | reverse complement strand
TATGTCTTGTTGACAATCGTAAATAGATGTACAATTGGCATAACTGAAAGGGCTTGGATTTGAATATGTGAAGAATCTGAAATTGCTCAAACCCATAATGTTCATTGATCTTGAAACCACGGGTCTCAATCCGTGGTCAGATAGAATAGTGGAAGCAACTTTTCTCAAGATTCATCCGGATGGCAACAGGGAACTAGTCACCAAACTAATTAACCCAGAGGTTCCAATCCCAGAAGAGGCCACGGCGATACATGGAATAACCGATTCTGATGTGGCTGGCAAACCGAACTTTGGACAATGTAGTGCAGAACTTGCGGGCTTCATCGCAGACTGTGACATTGCGGGATTTAATGTTAAAAGATTTGACCTTCCTTTTTTAGAGACCGAATTTAGAAGGGCCGGGGTCGACTTCTCTCGGCAAAACAGGTCTATCGTTGATGCTCTGGTTATTTATCATAAATTTGAGCAGCGCAGCCTAGAAGCCGCGTATCAAAGATACTGTGGGAAAGAGCTAAGTGGTGGGCACAGCTCTCTTGCCGACGCAGAAGCAACTGTGGAAATATTGGATGCGCAGATTTCGTTGTACGCTGAGTTGCCAAAGGACGTATGCGGTCTGCATGAGTTCTGCTGTGACCCCGGAGAATCCAATTTTGTTGACAAACTAGGTAAGTTTATAATCGTAGAAGACGAAATTACCTTCAATTTTGGCCAGCACAAAGGTGAGCGGTTAAAAGACGTCGCCAAGAGCGCTCCCGATTACTTGGGCTGGATCTTACACAAGAAGGATTTCTCTTTGGAAGTACAAGAGATAGTTCTGAGAGCATTGAACGACTAGTCGCCCGACCTATTGACTTTGCGAAATATAACATATATAATCTATTAAAGAGTATCAGAATTTCGGAAAAGTCGAAAATATTGTATGAGAATTTGAAGTCAACAATGAGTTCGACGTTTACAGAACTCTCTCCAGAGTTGGTTGGAGGTTGGCTCAGGGCAGCTCGCAATAGCCTGGATTTGACCTTGCAGGACGTGAGTAGGCAAATCGGGTTATCCCAATCTACTATTTCAGATATGGAACGGGGCAAGAGGCAGGTCAGTGGCATTGAATTGTATAGACTCTCTAAATTGTATGACCGTCCGGTTGACTTTTTCCTCCGAGATCGACGGTCGAGCACATCCTTCAACCTATTAATGCGGGCCGTTGAAGATGATGCCATTTCCAAGAAATCTATACTGAAATTCCAAGATTTCTGCAATAACTACAGGCTTTTGAAAGACCTCTTGAAATTGCCTGACATGCCACCGCCCCCGGACTATTCGAGAAGGAAACCTAATCCCGCGGATGCGGAAGAGATCGCAGAGGCTGAAAGAAGTTCTCTGGGACTAAATGGTCAGCCGATAAGAGACATTTGCGATCTCCTCGAAAGTAAACGTGGAATAAAAATACTCCATTTGCCCGAAGATCCCGACAAGTTCTTTGGTGCTCTTGCACACGATGAAGACTGTGGGGTTTCTTTTCTCATTAATGCAAACAATCCGAGTAAGAGGCGTACGTTTACTATTGCTCACGAGTACGCTCACTGCATTGCGCATAGAAACCAGCTAGCTCACATAGATTATCGGGAAGCGTTCGAAAGCCGGAATCAGAATGAGCGCTTCGCGGATGCATTTGCCGCTGCCTTTTTGATGCCACAGAGAGCCGTTATTGAATTCTTGAGCCAGCTACGAGCAGGCGAACAGAAAGTGATAGCTTTGATGATCGTCCAGTTAGCCGTGTATTTTGGGGTCAGTTTTGAAGCAGCTGGATGGCGACTGGTCACTATGCGGAAATTGAATAGAGACAAGTGGAATGATATTAAGAGCCAACGGATACCATCTACTCCTATTGCCCGATTCTTGGGATATGATCTACATGAGAATGTTCAACCAAACATGCTGCCTAAACAGTATAGATTTCTTTGTTATCAAGCATATGATCAAAAACTGATCTCCTTTGAACGACTCGCTGAATTACTGAACAGGAATTTCTATGAGCTCAAGGCTGAACTAGGTAACCCGGAGAGGTGACAACAGGATGTCACCTCTCCACAAACCGGTCATACTAGACAACAATTGCATCAATAACTTCTATAATGCTGACTCGCTGAGATTGATTCTGAACCTGTGGCCTCCTGGAACATTCAAGATACCTTTTCGAGTCTATAACGAAGCCAGTAATTGGCGTGAGCATGGGGAAGAGGTGTGTGGCATCATAAGAGAATTGGCAGACAACAACATCATTGAAATTGTCAATATCGATGACCACTCTGAAACAGAAATAAAGTACTATATTCAATTGAGATTGGTTGCACCTGTGTTGGGTGAAGGTGAATCGGAGGCGATTGCCATTGCTAAGAGCAGAGAATATATCGTAGCGACGGACGATGGCCAAGCTACTGAACGCTGCAGGGACCTCTTTCCTTCAGTAGAGGTTGTTACAACTGGAGATATTCTCAAGATGGCCAAATCGGATGGGTTGTTAGAAGAATCTCAAATCAAACGCATGTGGAAGCTGATCAAGTTGAAAGAGGCTAAGCGCTAACATCTTCGCACGCTGGGGTGAGGCTTGTCCATCGGAGTGGTGATTCAAGTAGGATTGGATGAGCTGTTTACTCAATATAATATTCTTGCATCTCCTGTGCTGTAATTACATTCCACACGGATACCTGGCCAAGCATGAATTTTCAAGGTCCTGAAGTCCAATGTGCTAAAACTGAAGAATGTATTCAAGCGATAGAACCTTTGAAAATGGCAATAATGTAATGTCTAAAAAAAGGAT
>CAZTKW010000606.1:0-2829 GCA_964614315.1 uncultured Pirellulales bacterium | reverse complement strand
ACGTTATGGATTTTTTCAAACCGATTTGGGAAATTGAAAAAAACCCAGAGTACATGCAGGAATTACTAAGACCGCTTATGGAAGAAAAAGAGTTCTACAAACAATCGCCGAAAACACTAATGAACTACCGTCAAAGGATAAAAAGGCAAATGTATGTCCACCTTAAAAAATTGGATACTAATCCATCTGATTTTGACAGGCTCTTTTACTATTCCTTTGGTGCTTTCACAAATGCTAAGACTATTGTGTCTATGAGTAGAGATAAGCTATCCATTGACCCAAAAAAGATTTACGGCATTCATCATTTACTTCATTTTGTCCAATCTTGTACGGAATTGGAATTTTATTTGAATCTTTTAAAACCTCATTTAGATTCAGAGCTTGTGCTTTCTTGGCCAGAAACACCAGGAATAAAAGCCTTTTATTCCGCTGGAAATTCGGCATTGGGGGTGGCGTATAAATTTGCGCAGGAGATACATCAATACAGCAATATGGGCAGGTTGGTAAACGGATTTTACGAAGACGATGACCCACTGCTTATAATACCATATCCTCACCATGATTTTTTGACTTGGTATGATGCTGCAACAAGTTCTTTAAGACAATACCTGCCATTGCTTAACTGGCCGAGAGGGAAGATTGCACAGGAATATGACAGCTTAATTTCTATTCTACTTAAAGAATTTGAGCGGGTGAAGCAGCCTCAAAAATCAGCAGAAACAAGGCAGGAAAAGAAACCAGTGGGGAAAACCAAAACACGAAACAAGCCTGGACGGCCAAAAGTGTTGATACAAGAAGCTCAACGCCGCCGTGAAATCAAACTCGCCTGGGAACAATATCGCGAAACTATCAGGGGAGCAAACAAAAAGGGAAACTTCTGCGATGACTACGAGGACGCAGACATAACAGTTGAGTATCTGAATAACTCGGTGCTGCGGTGGTGCCGCGACCATCCTAAAATAGAGCAAGATACACGGTAATAATATCCGATAGTTTTTACCGCACAAAGAAAATATTGTCTGACACAAAAAAGTTTTGTTCGTAAACCCTTGTCATTCTCTGCATTTGTAATTTCCCCTATAATTTTTCAACACGGAAAATATTCACACTCTAATTTTCTCCACCGTTTGCACCTTACAATCGAAACAGTTCGATACATTGGGTGTTGAACAATTCAGGACGACTTTTTTAGGAGCAAACAAAATGAAAGCAAAAACGAAAGACCAAAGGACTCAATCAGCAAAGGAATGCGTCCTCTTGTCGGCGGCTCAATGTGCCCAGATGTGTGGGATTAGCCGCAGGAGTTGGTTCAGGTATGTCGCAAGTGGAAAAACCCCAGCCTGCGTTCGTCTAAACGATAATCCGAAATGGCGTCGTGAAGATATAGAATTATGGATTTACTGGAACCTTCCCGCAAGGCGAGAATTTGAAGCCAGAAAGGAGGCAGAAAAATGTTAAGTGAAAAACATAAGGCCGTTGCCACGCTAATAACAACGGCCTCAACAAACAATAGACATAATGAATCTTACCGGCAGGGGCAAAACACGTCAACAAAAAATTTACGTGAGCTTATCGCAAATTTTCTCATAGGCTTACAGGCACAGAGTTTTACTGTACGACAGTGCAGGTGCGGCTGGCAGCTTTTTGAAGTGATACTTCGGCAATATTATGACTTGAAAATTCCTGGGGAGGAGTAGCTATGAAACATCAAAACAGAATAGCCGAACACCGCAAAAATATGCCGAGACAATTTCGGAAGGTTTATGACATAGCAATGCGTGGGCGGAGTTTGCGTGCTGCGGTTAATAGCCAGTGTATCGAGTGTGTAGGTTATGTTTTCAAAGAGGTCAGGCTGTGCTGTTCTCCTCAGTGCCCATTATTCCCATATCGTCCGTTGCGTGGTGTCTCGTATGGCGTATCTGGTATTGGTCAGAGCGGCACAAAATCGCAAAACTCAGAAAATAAGGGCATCGGGTAGAGGTATGGCCAAAAAGAGCGAAATAGACTCATTAAAAACAAGAGAGCAGAAATTCAAAGAGGTCAAGTGGGGCAGGATGTTTGTGTCCCGAAAACAGATAACCTCAGAGGCTTTCCGGTCTTTGACAACCGCTGCTGCCTGCCAGGCATTTATGATATTCCTGTACAAGTGCCAGTGGAAGCCGATAGAGGGTTCACCAAAGCGCAGCAGGGAATACCACCTTGCTAACAACGGTGAAATCCAGTTTACCTACGATGAGGCATTAGGTAAGTGGGGTATAACGGGGAAAAAATTTATCAAAGCAATTGATGAGCTTGTCCGAGTAGGGCTGATTGATATAACCAAGTCAGGGTTTGGGCTGCAAAAGGATAAGAGCCTGTATGCTATCAGTAATCGATGGGAAAAGTTTGGAACTGATGAGTTTGTAGTTAAGAAAAGAGCTAAGCGGAAACAGCAGCTTGGCTTTACAAAGGGAAACCGCTATGGCAAGAACTCAGGTAAAAAATAAAACCAACGTCCGTTAATGGCTGTTGAGAAACAGCCGTGAAGGTATGTTGAGAATATAAGGGCACAGACATAATGTTTGATAACATCTTAAAAACAAGGGTAGGAAAAACACCTTCAACAGCCGTCTGCAACTGCGTCTTACATATATTCCAGTACATAGCGCAGTGGTTTGTCATAGGCGGCTGAGCGAAGCCTTTAGCGAGCGAGAGCGAAGTCGCCGACCTGATATGCAAGTTAAACTATGAAAATTGAAATAATGAACATGAGCGACAAACAGAAAAGCCGACAGGCTTTTTGAAAAGGTAAAAATAGAGTCCTGAATCAGCCGTTCTGTCTCCGGATCC
>CAZTKW010000605.1:0-2829 GCA_964614315.1 uncultured Pirellulales bacterium | reverse complement strand
TCGAATTCATTCGCAAACATGCCGATTCCGATAAACCTTTCCTCGCTGTCGTCTGGTTCGGTTCCCCTCACGGTCCGCACCAAGCTATTGAGCAGGATGCAAAACTCTATGACGACCAACCGGAAAATCTCCGCCATTTTTACGGAGAAATCTCCGGCATGGACCGAGCCTTCGGCAAACTACGAAAAGAAATTAAAAACCTTGGCATCCGCGATAACACCATCCTCTGGTATTGCAGTGATAATGGCGGCCTACCGAAGGTCGGCTCTACTGGCGGAAGAGGAAACAAGGCTCAAATTTATGAAGGAGGCCTGCGGGTGCCGGCTATTCTCGAATGGCCCGCCGTAATAAAAGCCCCACGCATAACAAATGTGCCATGCAATACCTCCGACATTTACCCCACCCTCGTCGAAATCGTAGGGGCTTGCCCGAAAAAACAACTCCCACTCGATGGTATCAGCCTCGTCCCGCTACTAAATGGCAAAATGGAATCAAGACCCCAACCGATGGGCTTTTGGCATTTTCCTGAAGGCGGCGTACCAACACCCAGCAAAAAGCTTATGGCCGAACTTCTGCAGCTCCAAAACACCGGCGCTGATGTTACAGACCCCGTCAGGCTTCGTTTCGAGGCCTCTGACATCACAAAGCAGTACCCCGAAGACTCATTTCCCGGCCACGCCGCATGGCTCGATTGGCCATGGAAACTACACCGGATTGAAAATAAGAAAACCAAAACCGTCAAATTCGAGCTTTATAACCTTGCTGAAGACACCATGGAAAAAACCGACCTCGCCGCCAGATATCCTGACCGACTCGAAAATATGAAACCACAGCTCAAAAAATGGCAGCTCTCCGTCATCCAAAGCCTCAACGGCAAAGATTATTAATTTTCTTAAAGTGAGCTATCACTTTTTTTCACTCATTAAGTGTTGACAAGCAGCACATCTGGCCGATACAATATCTATGGAAAATAGAGGGGTGAACAACCTCGTCCGGACAGCTCAAAAACGCCGGTCTTCTTTCATACCGGCGGACATTAGCTGTAACGTACTTAGGTTGAAGCGGCATAAAGGGAGACTAATTTAGATACTAAATGTATAAGGGCGGCCTATTATGACACAGGTTAAAACAAAACCATCAGTCGTAGCTCAACGCCCTGTTGTCGCAAGGAAAATGGCTGAATTTACAAAACACCTCTCAGCCCCGCAAAAGTCAACTGTTATGAGGGCTGCGAAGGTCCTCGCTCAGCTTTCTCCTTCACAAAGAAGTGAGCTTTTCGCTCTCTTGCAAAAGCGAAACACTAACGGCGGCCTCGATTACCAATGGCTTACGAGCTTATTAACCGTCCTCAAAAAGTTAAAAGCACAGGAAACTAACCTCCACCCCCACTAATCCCGTAGGGGAAAAAAACGCCGTAAAGTTACAAACCTCCCGGTTCCGTCGCCTCCAGCGCATTCGAGAGCTCTATACTTTCCCGTAATTGTCAAAAGCAAAGCGAGTGTAATCGAAGCGCTGCCTTATCTTTTGTTTTCCCCCAATTTGCTTACGCCGTTGATTTATTTTGTAGGATGGGCTTTAGCCCATGCAGTAACTCCGTTAATATACCTATGACGCCAATGGCTCTGTAACAAAGAAAATCGCTTGGGTTACCAACGGAACAATGTTCGGCTCCAAGGGTACATTCCGATGAATAAAGTAATTTCACTTTCAGACTTGGCTAGTTTTTCAAATGGCTTAGTAACGGTCAACTTAACACTAATGTCTTCCATATATTTAGACTCTAATGGAACATCAAAGAAAACCATAAAAGCACTGTGTAAGTAATGGAATTCGTCATCTGGTCGAACAAATTCATTCATATATGAAATATCAGTTCCATCACATATCTTTTCAAATAAGAACTTGTCTTTCCAATAAAACTCCGCCCTTAATATGCCTTCAAAAAGACTTTTGATGTCATTTCCTTCTATTGGCAATGTTCTTTCTTTGGAATAAATACCTATACAGTAAGTGCCAAGGTATTTGGGTTCAAGAGAATACGTTTGCGTATAACCTTCTTCCGAAAATAAGAAGGCATCGGTATTAATAGATTCAAGCATATCAGGATGAGAGTCATAAATCAGTAAGTTGTATGTGCTTCTTAACTTCCTCGGGAGGGGAACGAAGCCTTTGATAAGTTTTATAGACGAGACTGCTAAGAACGGTAATATGAAAACAAGAAGTGAGAATATCCACCTTCGGTGTTTGTTTCTAATCAGTTTTCTTAGGATTAAGAAATGAATGATGGACAATAATATCGCCCATAACATTGTGAACATAATTATAAAACATAACAGTATTAGCATTTGTGATTGTTCTACAATAAAAACAATGATTAAGGAAGAAATATCCGTTAATTTCCTCCCTACTTTGAAATTTCGAAATTTCCACTCCTAACTCGACTCTAGTTCGATACGAAAGCTAATCTAAACCAGGGTCAGTCACCTATTTTGCTTCATTCTCAATTTCAGCCATATTTCTTTTAACCAAATTCAAAGAAATTTTCCCTTGGCTCTTTTTATTTCAACTTTCTCTACTCACAAACTCACATCTTCATTTCGACGAACTACGAACTACGAACTATAAACTAACAACTGCAATCTCTGCTTGCTTAAAGATTATAATCCTATTTTCCAGAGCGTAAAATCTTTTTTTAGTCATTCCCATACGCCCCCCATTATCCGCTGTTGTTGCTTCCGTTTGGACTGTTTTTGACATTCCATAGGGTGCTGACAGAGCAGTCAAACCGACGAGAATGGGTCCATAAAAAACTCGTCGGAGTTGGTTTGA
>CAZTKW010000604.1:0-2829 GCA_964614315.1 uncultured Pirellulales bacterium | reverse complement strand
TCGAAACGACTTGTGGGCAGCATCATGGCAATTTTGAGAATGATGCAGCTTTTGCCTCTATGATACCTTTGAAAATTCAAGAAACCATTTCTCCAATGTTAGACATTGCTAACTCTCAAAGAGGAAAAGTTAGCAAATGACTAATTTAAGTGTTTATTACAGAATAAAATCTACCGCAAAAGCTTTAGAAGAGCAGGAGTGCAAAACTTTAGCCTCCTATGCTTTAAAGGCTCAGGAAAGGCGAAACAAACTAAAGGACAAATTTCGGGAGTATCGTCCGAACGCACCTTTAGAACATCGAACGGCGTATCACAGAGACCGAGATAGAATCTTATGGTCGAAAGCCTTCAAAAGATTACAGCACAAAACACAGGTCTTTCCTCATTATGTAGAGGACCATTACAAGAGGCGACTTACCCATTCACTCGAAGTTGCCCAGATTGCTACAACTGTTGCGCGAGCTCTAAGATTGAATGAAGTTGCCACAGAAGCTATTGCTCTTGGTCATGATTTAGGGCATACTCCCTTTGGTCACGCTGGTGAAACCGCATTAAACAAAATCCTTAACCTGAAGCTACCAGATCGAAACAAAACCATACAACAACTTCAAAATACAATCCGTAATGAACTTAATAATCCTTCTGTTGATAGCAATGATAATTTACCAATACCAATATTTGGATTCGATCATTGTGTTCACGCGATAGAGGTTGTATCCAGAATTGCAAAAGAATACGATTCTGAGACGTCCCATGGTGGCTTTAACCTTACATTTGACGTCAGGGATGGCATCCTGAAGCACATATGCGAGCGTACCAGTGCTGAGGAAAAGCAAAAAAGGCCCTTCTCAAATATTGCAGATATAACAAAATTTGACAAATACAAAAGCTTTGGTGCTAAAAAGGGGTCCTTAGAAGCTCAGTGTGTTTATTTTGCAGATAAAGTCACATACCTTCTTGGAGATATTGAGGATGGAGTGCGATGCGATATCCTAGACTGCAAAGTGCTTGATAGCCATCCTTTCATTAAAGAATTTCTCGGAAAATATTATAAGAAGTACCGGAAAAGCGACCTGCAACGCTTAAATAAAACTGATTTTCCACTATTCCGTAGCAACGTTCTAACAACCCTAATCTTGAATTGTATAAACACTGCAAAGAATAACATTGAAAAAAGCAAAATAAAGAATGTCGACGAAGTTCTATCAAATGATGAACGAATAGTATTTCTATCGGATGATTTGAGCGAGTCTTGGAAGGATTTTTATAAGACATGGATGGTGAATAAGCTATTCAAAAACGACCGCGTTATTGCATGCTCTTTCAAAGCAGAAAAAATAGTGACTGATTTATTCAATGCTTACTTTGAAAACCAAGGCTTGATAGATTCGAAATATTATGAGCACTGCCTTACAGTTTATAAAGAGATGGGCATTTCTGATGAGAAATTATTGAATTTAATAATAGCCCGAAACTATATTGCAGGAATGACAGATCCGTTTGCATCAGACCAACATGCCCGGCTTTACATGGCTTTAGAACGTATAAGATTTTAACATCTTCAAACTACCCTAACCTCCCGTTCCCTGTCAAACCCCAATTTTCACCCCACTGCAAATTTCACTTGTCACGCACGAATTAGCCAATCGTCGTAAATTCCTGCAAGATAACCACAACTCTCTCGAATTCGGCTGCATCAAAGAAGCTTCCCAACCGCTGTCAATTCTGTCCTAAATTATAACCGCTTTCCAGACCTTGTCAAAAAAAATCTATCCAATATATCTTTACAATTAATAGCCCACAATTTAGTCAGCTTCAAGGACCCTTTAACAATTTAATCAGCTTCCAATATAGTTGCATACGGCCGGAGAAAGCTCTCTTTTCGGTCAGCTTAAGACATGTTGCATCTTTTTGCAACCTGTGCCCTAGGTACGGTGGTCTAAAGCAGTTCTTTGCGGCCAAGCTCGCTTGAAAAGCAAAGAATGCTGAGAACACCAAGCTGACTAAAACCTATGCCTTTGTCTTTCATCTTTTCTCTGCGCCCCTGTGCCCAAGGTATCTGCGCCTCCGCGGGATTCAATATTATCTGTATTTGTTTTTATAAAAATTTATCTTTTCTCTCATTCTGTCACTTCACTTCCCCATCCATCGTATTCTCCACAGAAACGCTGTGCTATCCCATTAAACCATGCGCTAGTCTCAAGGATTGTCTCTTGCTCTGGAACTATATTCTTTGACGCATTGCAGCACCATATAGCTTTGGAAAACAACCTTTTCCACCATGGTGGGTTAGCAACATCTACCCTTACCGAATATCCTTCTTTCTCGATTTCCCTCGAAGCTGACTTGGCCATTTCCTCCGATGGAAAATATAAGAAGTAGTCCACTTCATGTGGCTTGCTAAGATCTGATCCAAGCTCTTTCAGACGATCCAGCACAGCTAAATCTTTTTCTCGCGTATCCATGAGGCGTATCCTCTCAATATTAAATCGTAAATAATGAATATTTAATGCAATAACGACCCACTGTCAACAAAATTCAATATCCTCATAATCTGCGAAATCCTATATGACCCTCATTGCGGCCTCCGGCAAAAACACCTAATTCTTTCTTCGTACTACTATCCGTCAGCTTCTTGTTTTTTATGCGTGTTTTTTTGAAACCGCTGATATAACTACTGAAATAATAAAGAATTATCAAGGCTTGCCAGAGTTCTGAAGTTTTGCAGTTTAATTTTTGAATTTGGTTGCGGCCGAAGGCCGCGCTAGGTTCTTCGTACTACTATCCATAATCTTCTTGTTTTTTATGTACGTTTTTCATGCTGCGATTT
>CAZTKW010000603.1:0-2839 GCA_964614315.1 uncultured Pirellulales bacterium | reverse complement strand
CCCTTCGGTTTCGCTGTTATCAAGTTCCCCGGAGAGAAAAACTACATGGCTGATATTTCCCTTCTTAATCAGGTCCAGCCAATCATTTTTGTGTCGTCGCAGAACTATGCCACCGGCATAAGGTATGTCACCAAGATAGGCCAGGTATCCAATCGTGCGACTGCAAGAGTCTGTGTACGCGAGCTTTTCAATATTGTAAGTTTCAGCCAAATCCCGCGCAAGTGCCACATATTTGGAAGTCTCCGTCTGGTACCGTCTTACATAAATACCAACTCGGATGATTCCAGAGGCAATGGAGCCAAACATTTGAACCAACAGCAATATTATAAGAATCCGCCTGTATTTATCCATACCAGGATTCTGATTGTTGCGTTCTAATTTGTGATAAACTGCTTCGTATCCTCTGCAGGCAATAATAACTATTAAAGGAGCAATAGGCATTAAATACCGCGGACTCAATACAAGTGTACAGTACATTAATATCCATAAAATACAACTGGCTGATATTAATTGAAACCGTTTATCTTTAACGGGAGCATAGAGAGAAAAAAACAGACCAAGCACAATTGGAATGCAGGAAAGGCCATACATTTCCCAGAAACAATCGACAAGAGAACGAATGTTAGCAAAAAAAGTTTTTAATTGGAGGTAAGGGTCTGCTTCAAAAACAGAGTAAGTAAATAATATATCACCCGGCGGGCAAGGATCGTGATAGCCCCCCATTTTATTATCCTTTGTAAAAGTGTCAGCTTCAAGCCAAGGAACATCACGCTGTATCGGCGGATCTTCTATTTGCGAACTCCAGTAAAAAAGATTAAACTTGCCTGCATAACTAGACATCCAATGGCCGTACTTGTGGCGAATGGCAATTAACCATGGCAAGGCAGTCAGCCCAAAAATAAATAAGCCAAAAACCAAAGACTTAGAGATGACCATTACAGTTTTTCTATCATAGGGAAGCAAAGTCATCAAAAAAAGCAAAATGAAAAATACAATTGCGAATACAAATCCGAAAGACTTGGAATAGTAAGCAAAAGCCCACATTATTCCACAAATACCGGCTTTCCTATAATCAGGCGATTTGATGAATTTGATCCCGAAATAAAATCCAAGCAAAACTGCGACACTTAATAAAGTGTCGGGAGTAATCTTAGAAGTTGCGTCCATAATTATGGGCATAAACATAATCGTCAATATTGCAACACGCCTTATCGCTTTGTCCTTTATAATTGTTTTGATAATGAACCATGAGACTAAGACGATTAGCAATGAACTCAAGGAAACAATCAGCCTGGCAGCAAACAATTCAGGCGAGAAAGTGCTAAAAAATGCCATGAGCCAAGATATTAAAGGGCCCCGGTAAGCATTTACTGTGTTATACCATGCACCCAATTTAATTAGACGAGCAATAGCAATGTATTGAAGGCCGTCTGCGTTGATATAGTAATATCTACTCCAAGTAACGGCAGAAATCGACAAAATAAACAATACAGCAAAAGGTATTAAGCGTATTTTTGGTAACTCTGTTGCAGATTTCATTGCCTTCCTAATTTATCTAACTGAGTCCTAGTTTACCTACGATACTGCTATTTTTTAGCTACATAAAATGTCACAACAAATGCCGTTTGCTTGCAAACTATCAAAGTAAACTTCAATCCTCTGCTTGAAGTCTACAGTAGTTAAATTGCTTATTACGACATTGCCCTATCGAATTATCGATAAGCATATTAACTCAATGAATTCTGAACTTCCACATATGCCGCAACAAGGCTCGTTAAATGAATCTTCTGTCATGAATTATACTCTTTTCCTTAAACGAACTGGATTTTGCACACAAATATCACTACCCTCATTTCTTCACAATTATATAACAAAACTGGCATTTCAACCAAATCAATTATGCTGTTAAAGGGTTGACTAATCAATAGTTTTTTTAAAAATCGAAATTGACCGTGGTTTTTTCGGCTTAATACTTGTCTTGCTTCTTAGTGAAGTCAAGGGACTGTTTTCCTGCATTCAGAAAAATACTTGAAATCACAAATCTCAGCTTTTGTTGCCTTAATTTTACTCTTATATCTTTTCCTTTCATGAACTGTTTTTCTTTTTAACTCAGATCGTTTGTTCAATATCTTTTCATATCGCCCATCGTGGACATCATCAGAAGTGACATTGCCAATGGTCTTATGGTATCGCTTGCGGTGATAAATTCCCGATTGATTTGTGATTTACTTACACCAACTGTATTGGCCATTTCCGGCAGAATCTCTTTGTATTTTCTTGTTGAAACACCTCTCATCAGAATCTCCAGAATACGCGAACCGAGACGGCTATTCATCACCATTGCGTCATAGGTCTGGATAGCAACTTCCTTACCAGAATCCTTGCCTTTTTTTCGCAGTCGAGGCTTTTCGATACGCAGTTTCCGTTCAGATAGCGATACTACACCGGACTGCCTTGCCGTGCCAGCCGATATCGCCTGTTATTTTGCCTGGTTGCTTTGGGCCTGCTATCTGTCGGGTGTTGAGCAAGAGCACCGATTCTATAGCTACTTTTCCCACAACATCAATCAATTCATCGACTGTCTGTTCGGTATTACAGATTAAATCGAGAAATGGCAATAATAGCTGGCCGTCTTTGCTCAGAAATTCTGCGATCGATTGTCAAGTTTGTCTGTAATTTGATATAATTTCTTTTGCATGGTTACTCCTTTCAAAAAAGTTTAAGTTATTGTTTGGCCTAATATTATCTAAAAATCAGGCCGGAGTGGCCATTGCTTTTTTTAACCTCCAACTATAGATGGGACAAGTTCGGTTATGATAAGCGTTATTATTTCGATGAG
>CAZTKW010000602.1:0-2839 GCA_964614315.1 uncultured Pirellulales bacterium | reverse complement strand
ACTCGGTGCAGGGGCCCCCTTCAATGGGGCAGATCTGCCTCATGAGCTGGGCCTCGACGTCCACCTGGCCGGTCTCCTCGCTGAGGTACAGGGCCTTGGAGATGCACAGCCTGTCGATATCACCCACGGCGACACCGGCCACTGGGGGATTCAGGCTGTCCAGATAGCCATCGCCGTCATCGTCGGTGTAGGCTCCTTCCAGCGAGCCGGGGCCCTGCAGCTTGTGGTACATAACCCAGTGGGTGATCACGACGTCGGGCGAGGTGTCGCCATCCTGGTCGACGTATTGCTCTCCGTACAGCGGACAGTCCTCCTGGCCGGGGTTGGGGAACCAGTCGTCGGGGAGGGCCCAGCGCTTGGCCAGTACGATCTCCTCGCCGGCCCAGCGGATCTGGGGTTGTTTGGCCGCCTCGATGGTCACCCAGTTGATGCTGATCTCCTCGTGGGCAGGCAGCCGCAGGGAGCCGACAGGACCGGGGTAGCCCACGTCGATGTGGATGGTCGCCTGCTCCTCGCAGACAGTGTCCACCCACAGATCGGTGATGTCGTAGTCGCCCTGGGCGGAGGTGCCATTGTGGCTATTCGGGTACATGGTGAGGTCAGCAGGCTGGGTCGCCTCAGGTGCCACCTGTGGCCCTACGAAGCGGCCGCCAGCATCGGAAATGCCGTTCATAGCCGTCCCGAAGTTCTCCGCGCCCAGGGGGTCGGTGAAGTAGGTGCAGCCCCTCTCGGACTCGATGGTGGCTAGGATGATTGCTCCCTCGGTGGGATGGTGGACAGTGATGTACTCGGCCTTGACCAGGATATCGTGTTCGCCGTGCACGACCTCGATGAACTGGACGGGGCCCTCGGCCGAGCGCAGGCGCTTGAGGGCGTCGTCGAAGATCAGCGCGTGGTCCTGAGTCTCCCCCTCGCGATCCGCGAGGTGGTGGTCGTCGGCGTCGATGTCACCGTCACCGTCCACATCCCTAGGCTCTTCCTTAAGGATGACCGTGTCGATCAGGCTGTCCCACTCCTTGACCACGGGGCCAGCGGGGTACGCGAGGCTGTCCGCAATGTAGGTGAGGGTGACGCGGGTCTCACCGGGCAGAGTGGAGTGGATGATCAGGCACTGCTCGTCATCGTTGGCCGGATTCCATTCGGCACGGCCCGTCACTTCGGGCAGGTTGCCGCAGGGCCCCGAAGCCAGGATGGTGGCGTTCGCCCCCGACGCGTTCTCCGCGTTCCAACTGTCGACCGTGAAGCTGCTGTTCCAGCCGGCCGTGCGGATGACGTGGTTTTGGCTGGTGACGTTGTTACAATCGGCCGCAGGGTTGACAGCGATGGGCAGGCCACTGTCCCAGATGGTATCAGGACAGTAGGGGTTGCCGGTGTAGTCAGAGCCGTCGGGGGTGACGTGCACCAGCGTCACCGAGCCGTCGGGGTCGGCGCTGGCGATCTGGCTGAGCGCCCAAAGGGTGCCCAGCACGGCCACGGCCACGACGGCCACGGCGATAACACCAGAAGCGATCATCGATGACGCCTTCACGACTAAACCTCCTTCTCCGGAACAGCCCGGAATGCTGGGTATGCGGCTCATGCCACGGCCTGGCAGGCACCTAGGGGTCGAATGTCCACTCGCTTCCCGCCTCCTCCGTAATGAGGATGAGCACGGAGTCGTGAATGCCTAGCTGAGTGATATCGCTGAGGTCGCTCCTGTCGGGTACGTATGTTGCCCAAACCTGGGTGTCCAAGAACCTGTACAGGATGCCCATAGCTTCGGCAATCCCCGAGGTCGCCTCTTCGACCGCCTTGGTCTCGCCGGTGTAGCAGACGCTGTTCCACCCTTCCACCAAGCTGATGCTCGGGCGCGATACGCCCGACGGCTCCTGCACCCAGGTGCCAGCCTCGGACATGAGCACGAATAGCTGGTCATATGGGTTGAGGCTGGTTATGGTGCTAGCATCCTCGCTATCGGGGAACCAGCGGTCAAACTGCTGCGACTCGTTCAGAATGTAGATGGCGAGAACTTTGTCCTCGATGCCGGTGAGGGCGTCCTGGATATCCGTCTGCTCGCCGATGTAGCACTTGTCGTTCCACCCTGCCACCATGGGAATAGCGGAGGGAGCAAGAGGCGTAGGCGTGAGCGTAGGCCCGGGCAAAGGCGAAGCGATACAGTTGTTGCCATCGTCCTCGTTCACCGCGATGTCGCTGCCGTCACAGTCGGCGAATGTCGCTATGGTCAAATCGACCAGCGTGCACTCACCGGGGTCGCCCTCTCCATGCCAGGTGATATCTGTCAGGGGAAAACTGCCGTTAACGCCTTCTGCGGCCTTGATAGCTGTAAAGCTGACGGTGCCCGGAGTGGTCACGTTGCAGACCGCCGTGTCGAAGAGACCATGCGGATCGGCATCACAGGCGGTCGCCACCTTCACGGCTGGCTCGTAAGTGATACCCACGGTGATAGCGCACACCCCCGGCGCATCCACATTCACCGCCTCCAGCGTGGCGACCTCCTCCCCATCGAATTGAATACTGCCGTCGCCGATGCGGATAGTGGCTGTGCCAGAACCGGAAACAAGCTGCCCAGCTGCGAACAGCCAAGCTGCTAGGGCGCCAAGCATCAGCGCTGCCACCGCCAGGGCCACCCATTGCATTACACGCCAGCTAATCTTCGTCTCGCATCACTTCCCTTCAAGGCATCGGGCAATTGAAAGCCGAGCGGATTCAGCGGTCAGCCAAACCCCGCACTGCCTTGCAGCACCTTAGGGGTCGAACGTCCACTGGGCTCCCGCCTCCTCTGTGATGAGGATGAGCACGGAGTCGTGAATGCCTAGCTGAGTGATATCGCTGAGGTCGC
>CAZTKW010000601.1:0-2844 GCA_964614315.1 uncultured Pirellulales bacterium | reverse complement strand
AACAGCGCAAAATTTTAGGTGGCTCCTCAGATGTATTTTCGATGTATTTAAGGGTATATTTTTTCTCCTTGAGGTTGATGTATCGTGGGGCAATTGGGATTTCCCTATAGTATAGAGAGTTTTTTGAGAATTACAAATATTTTCTTATATTGTTTAATTTGGCTATAAAATCCAAGTTTCTCAGCAGCACGTAGTGTCTACGACGTATTTTAGCCTTTATATCGTTTGTGTCTCATCCTTTGTGCAGTTATTCTCTGTGCATTTTCGATGCGATCTAGACCTGTTGCAGCTTCATATCGAATTCTCGCTAGTTCCATCACCTCTTTTTCACTAGTTTTGGGGAATCTCTTACTCCTATTTTTAAGATCGGACACAGCTTTACATACACATTCTCTAAATTCGTCATGTACGTCTTTCATAATCTTTCCTATACTTACGCTTTTTGATCATTATATTTTCGTTCATTGTCTATGTCGTCTTGAATTCGTTTTGACTCCTGCATTAAAATACGGAAATAAAAAATTCGAACCTACTTAGCACTTATTTGCTTCTTGTGATTGTTGAAAGCCCTATAAAACTGCCATTAACAGATGAGTCTCCTTTTTTCTGTGTTTATATACCCTAATTACACCTTTCCTTCTTACTGTATTGTAAAATCCAGCAGTTCAAAGTACAGTTTCAAACCTTCCGATAACAACCTGGCGAGAGCTAATAAAGACTGGGATCCTACACTTTCGATTAACAGTTTTGAGATTTGGGTTTACAGGCATTTCGTGGGTTATATTGTGTTTGAAGTGGTATTAAAGGTTCATACAGCCAATAGAAAGGTGGGAAATTCCTTTGAATACAGTCTGCAATTTTTAAGCAGACGGTCTTTGTGTATCCCCATTTAACAAAAATTGCTTTGGTAAACACCATTTCCGATTTAGCTTAGAGGCTGGAAACTACGAAGCCCTACACTTTTGACTTACACCTTCAACGACAGTTATTTTTCCCTTTTGCCATAAGACTTACCTTTTCAGATAGTTGTTATAATATGCTCCCTTAAGGGAGCAGGATTTTGTGGACTTCGTCCCCGTCAGTTGCACGTATCGCCAACCATCATCAGTGACCACATAAAGAGTTTTTAAATGATTAGTGTCGCTTGAGTGGCGTCCAAAAAATAGTAAAACTTTAGTAACAAATTTTGGCCAAAGTATTTTGAGGAAAGAGATGTCAACCATAACAACTTTAAAACATTATCATTTGCTGAAGCTAAAAAGGTTAGGGTTTGATCTCACTTACGGATGTCATATAGTCGAAGACCGCTACACTTTCGATTTACACCTTTGCGATTGTGTTTAAGGGCATTTACCAAGTTCTATTGTGTTCCTGGTATTTCCCAATCTTTACGGAAGCGGCAAAAAACACAGGGAACTCTTCTGAAGCTCGTGTACAATTTTTGCAGGTGCTCTTCAGACATAGGGGCGTCATCTAAGTACGGTGCCAACGGGATGGTATAGTAAAATGTTGTAGGACTAAACAACTATCCCAAAAGTTGGGAAAATTGCAGGTAAAGGCACTCAAAGTAAACTTACAGGAGCATCGGATTCAATATATCGATGGTATTAAAGCTCGTTAATCGATTATGTCATAATGGCAGGATTGTTGGGCATAAAATTAGAAAACGTTTTTGTTGATGCTTCCTAACTTCTTATTTATGAAGAAGTTATAGACTGTTTTTGCAGATGTTCTTGTTCTGGCATATGTTTTGCTCTCCTAGTATAATAAATGAACAGGAAAGCCCGTTGGCGACGGAGTGTCGACACTATCAAGGGCAACCATTTGGGAGCTTTTTTGTCAAACACTTCTCCAGTCTTCTGGCTATCAATTAATGGAAACAAGATGTATTAAAGGACAAAGACTATGGCGGAAAATAAAGCAAAGGAATTACTATGGCCCACGGATTCCAACATATTGGTAAGGTTTGCTTGGTTGTATGTAGGCCAAGGATCAAGCACTATTGTTTTGGTTCGGAATGGAGATATATACAAATCTTTACTGGTAGACATAAATCTTGATTCAAAAAATGGTGGCGTTAACGTTCCCGCATTGATGGCTGACTTATTGGAGGAAAACAACCTTAATGTTTTTATTAACACACATCCTCACGATGATCATTTGCGAGGTATAGTTGAGCTATCAGAAAAGCTTGCAATCAATAAAATTTGGCACTCAGGTCACAAACCTGGCAGAAAGTACGATGACGCTAATAGGGATTTGATGAAGGTTATTGAAAAAATCAAAAAATCCGGTGGAAATGAAAGAATATTAAAGGGAAGCAAAGAATTACAACTAATTGGTGAGGCAAACTACTACGTCTTGGCACCAGCTAATTACGTTGCTGATGATGTTAATGATGAGAAACCCGATGCTCGCTATAGACGCATACATGAACAGTGTGCCGTTCTAAAATTTGGAATTAATCAAACGTGGGGGTTAATACTTGGAGATGCTGACCGCGATGCTTTCGAAAAGCACATAACTAACTATCACAAGGAAAGATTAGGCGCAGTTGTATTGACAGCATCACATCATGGATCAAGAGACTTTCTCCACTATGACGAAGATGACGAACCATATCTTGATGCCTTGAATGAGATTGAACCTGAATACGTTGTAATTTCTGCGCCAAAAGCAGAAGAAAGCAAGCATGGTCATCCCCATAAAGAAGCGATGAAATTATATGAAGAGAAGGTCGGAAGCGATAATCTTCATCATATTGGGAGACAACGCGTGTGCATTATCGTTGATATTAAAGACGATGGCGACGACTGCGAGGAGGAGGATAATTTGCACCCACCA
>CAZTKW010000600.1:0-2856 GCA_964614315.1 uncultured Pirellulales bacterium | reverse complement strand
TCATGATTACCTGTCCAAACAAAGTATAAATAGGTTAATTTGAGATTTATATTCTAACTTTCAAAAACGGCTTAAAGAGCAGTGCAAATACAAACGTAGCAACTAAAAAGTAAATCACCCACCAGTCGGTGCCGCTGGTCCGGCTTAGCCGGTCAGGGTAGTTAATACTGATTGACTGTACAATAGAATCGTTAGCAAAAGGTTTTTCCAGTGGATTCAGAAGAATGTCGGCCCAGTGCCATCCGGGTCTTTCAGAGCTCAAACGCATAAAACCCTCACCAATTGCTAATTGTTTTTCAATTCGCTCCTGGCCAACTTTGAAAATTATATGGTGATATCCGCTTTCACCAGCCTTGATTTTCCAGCATATCTGATGTTTACTTAATATGCGAACCGGACCCGTTGTTACCTCTATCCCATCTGTGGGTTCGATACTGAAATTAAACAGGGAAGACTCGATTTTGTCGTTGAGTTGCATAGTTACCGCCGTTTCTTCTGTCGGCAGTAACGGGCGGGCCTGATACCACAAGCCAAGCTGGGCCGCTAATAAGGATATGGGTATAATCATAACCAGAATCGGGCGAATCGAATGAACCAACACTAAAAAAGCCCCTTTGAAAAGCCGGCCTTCAGATTGTAAAGTTACAAGTATGCTGTCTTTGAAAAGCTTCAGGGCAAGCATATCGGCCTTAATATTGTCCCTGACCCGCCCGAGAGCACGCTGATTGGATGTATATTTATAATTAATCAGAAGTAATACAGCCACTATCGCCGAGATTATTGTGTTCGATAACCATCCCGGCAGTACAGCGACCCAGGAAAATAGAAACCCGCCCAGAGCATTGGTTAGAATGTTTATCCAGGTTGTGATATGGGCTAAAAAAACCATCAGTCGATATATCCCAGTCCACGAAGTTGGTCGGCTATTTTGTCGTCACTTTCTTCAGCGGCTTCGTGTTCGGCAAGTGCCTTTTCAATTATGTGAGTAATAAATTCTTCTACGCTGCTGTAGCCTGCGAGTTCGGTCGTTTTTTTGAGCCGGTCGAAAAGTTTCGAATCAATCTTAATCTTGGCCATTTCACAGTTCCTTATTAAATGCCCTAATACTTCCATCTATGTCGCAAAAAGGTTTTTGCCCTCCATAGAGGAGGGAATTCCCAACCCGAATTCTTTCAAAATAGTCGGCGCCAAATCTACCAGTGTCGGTCCGTCGGCGCCGATTGGTTTATTACTGAACAAAACTCCCGGAACCTCAGAGACATCGGCGCAATGGTCTGCTGACCAGGCCGAATCGTTGTCTGATAATATCTCTTCGGTCATATCTCCCAGACATGTACCCCACGAGGCGCGGTAATCGCGACAGTATCCGACAATCAGGTCAGGAGCCAGCTCTGTGGCTTGGCCTAAGTAGGCCTTGTCAGTGCGGTGGACCTTGCGAATGACCCGTCTGCCGCTAATATCACGGACAGCTTCGAGTTTGTTTATCAGTTCGACGATAAGCTCTTCCCTCTGCGAAGACTCCACGATGCCGTCGCGTTCACGGCCTTTTAAATTAAGGTATAAACCGTTTATACCCAGGCCGTATGCCTTTGTCCGGGACCAGTCGACATCGCGAAAAAGCGATGTGCAGTCGCCGGGCTGAATATAGCCGTTATCACGCAGCCAGCTATTGAGATTGAACTGCCTTTTGAAATTTGCAAAGCCGTGGTCGCTCATCACAATAATAGTTGCTTTGTCCCCGTAACGGCTCAGAATATTGCCGATGACCGAATCCAATTCTTTGTAAAGGTCGTGAATATTATTAAAATATTTTTTAGCATCGTCTGACGAGCGTGTCGGGTGTTTGTCATCCGAGTCCCACCAGAACATATGCGACTGCAAATCAGTACTGGAAAAGTAAAAGAACAGCAAACCATCGTCGTAATGCTCCAGCGCATACTCCAGCAGGTTGAGTCGTTCCTTAAGGACATACTCTGCCTGGACCGCAAACTCGGCGTCGGTGAAAACCTTGTTTGACAGGGCCTTGTGGTCTTCCTGAAAGCCAGTGGTATAGAATAATCCCAGCCGCCCTGATATGTCTTTAATGAATTTTGGCGGTTCGGTTATCTTAATTGCCGGCTCCGAAGGGTTGGTATTAATGGGGCTTGCATATAATCTGAAGTTCGGCGAAACTTCCTGAAGGTAAAATCGGCATATTCCGCTGATGTGCTCATTGGGTATAGGGCCGAGTATTGTCAATTCGAAGTCCAGTTTAATCCAGTCGCTCCATTGTCCTTCTTTGAGTATGATTTTATGTTTCTGGATTTCAATCACTGCAGCCCCGGCTTGTTTGTCACGATGCACTGAAAAACCAATAGTTGTTGCTTTGGGCTTTTTGAGAAAACCGTTTGGCGGGCCAATCAATTGGGCATTGGCGCTTTCATTCTCGAAGAAAAGCATAGAGCGTTTGCCCCCGCCCTCATCTTTGGTGGAAAAAGGACCGTCTTCGGCAAAGTGCTGATAGGTGCCATATGTCCCTAACATATCAGGAGTCCCCATACCCGATAAGCACCTATGGTTGCCGTATTTCGATTCGCTTGGCGGATAATTCGATGGCAGGTCGTAGAAAACCGACGCGATACCCGCTTCATCAAGATAGTCCCAGAACGGCACTCCCTTGCGCCGCAGCAGGGTAGCCGGTGGCTTGTGGTTAAATGGCCAGAAATCCATCTGAAGCTTGTAATCTCCTACACCCCAGTAACCCGAGCCGCTGACCGTCTCAGCCCCGGAAAAAAATGGAATACACTGTTTTTCAGGATGGCGATGGATGAAATCGAATATTCCATGCGACCCCGGCCCGGCGCCGTTAATGAAATT
>CAZTKW010000599.1:0-2856 GCA_964614315.1 uncultured Pirellulales bacterium | reverse complement strand
GAATTTCCCGCTAAGCCAGGCAGTTTTTGCTCGCTCTGCGGATACGCCAGCCAATGTGCCAAGAGGATGAGTCTGGTGGAGAAGGGCAATTTGCCGATAATAGACACAAGGGAGAAGGCTATCGACTACGCAGGTAAGGTATTGGTCGTTCAACAAAGACTGAATGCGGTCAAGAATTTGCTAAAAGGATTCGTTGATGAGAATGGTAATATTCCTTTGTCTACGGGTTCGTATGGTTATAATGAGCAAGATACGATTGAGGTAGAAAGTAAGGAAAAGGTATATAATACACTTTGCGAACAGGGAGTTGACCCTTTAGATTATTTCAATATTGATAAACGTAAAATACGTAAAGCTGGATTGTCTGATGAGTTAGTAAAACCAACTACGCAGGTTAAGTTCGGCTTCAAAAAAAGTAAAAATAGTTGATTTGATACTTGACAAAAAAACTAGTTAGTATATAATGTGTGAGAGAGGAGGAAAAATGAATAAGAAAAGAAAAGCTCCCGTATGTCCAAAGTGTTATAGTAAAACGATTGTAGCTAGAATAAAGACGAATGAACATTATTGTAGACGGTGCGGGTATATTGGAGAAAAAAAAGAATTTTATGAGAGGAAAGGAGAATAAGATGGCAAAAACGAAAAAGAGAAAAGGCTGGATGGTCGCTTTGGGAATGTTATTTTTTGTAATAATTCTCATAGCAGGAGTCGGGATTCTAGTGAGTGATAGCGAAATTAAAACAGAAGTATCACAAGCTAAGGTTCTGAATGCAGAGATAACGTTTGACGGAGTTCAATTTATTATCACTAACAAAGATAGTTACGCCTGGACTGCGGTCAAATTCCAGCTAAATGGTGGCATTGTAAGTGATGGTTATGTTCTGAGGTGTTCTCGAATCGAAGCAAAGACTACCTATACTGTAGGGGCGCTGCAATTTGCCAAGTCAGACGGGACGAGATTCAACCCCGCTGCTGTGAAACCGCAAAGTATTGTTATCCTTGCTGACCAGGGGGATTGTGATCTATATTGGAAATAATTGAATTTGGCCGATATGCTAGGACATCAGTGCAAAAGCTAGCAGTCCATTGCTATCGGCCACGCAATAATCAAACGGGGAAGATGCTATACAATGAATGCGCAAGCTAGTGTTCTGCTGCTCTCCCCCAAAAGATACGTAAGGCTGGGCTATCTGATGAGCTAGTAAAACCAGCTACACAAGTTAAGTTTGGATTTAAGAAGGGGAAGAAATGAAACCTAAAAACATCAAAAGGTGTTGTTTGAATTGTTATAGTTTTGAAATTACAGATACCACTGGATACGTTAAGAATGGCTATATCGGATACTGTAGATGTTTTTTGGGAGAAAGAGGCAAGGTATGGATAAGGGAGGATGTAGCAGACAGTAATTTTGCCCTACAATGTCCTCGATATACCCCAAGGAGGATAAATGATGAGCCAAATAAAAATGGATAGTGAGGATATCGCCAAGATTAGGAATGCTTTGACAATCGTGCAACTTAGTATAGTTTCAACCGAAAAGCTAACTATAGATGCAATCAAGCGGATTGACAGATTACTGCCACAAATCAAGTTTGAAGGAGGTAAGTAATGCTAGCAACTAAAGAAAAAGAAGAATTTGATACCTGTCCATTCTGTGGGAGCACGGACATAGACTATTCTGAGGTTGATGGTCTCTGGCGTTGTAATTATTGTTGGCAACGGTGGTATGAGGAGGATATAGTATGAGACTGCTTATAATATTCGGGCTCATATCCGCCTTTATGGCAGGCTATATAACAAGTGAGATAGCAATATCTGCTAAGTCTGGATATGATAAGCTAGAAATTATCGAGGTGGAGGTGACGGCATACTCCCCTAGTAGGGCTCAAACTGACTCGAACCCCTGGGAAACCGCATCTCAAAGGATTATCAAGCCTAGCGAGCTTGATGAAATAGGAATCGTAGCAGTCAGCAGGGACTTGATAGAGGAATATGGCTTAGAATGGGAAGATACTGTCTGGGTTGGTTTTCGGTTAGAGGATACAATGAATGCTAGGATTGAGAAAACTGTGGATATTTTCCTAAGAAACCAAGACTTGGCAAGAAAGTTTGGCAGGCAGTATAGAACGATAATAATAGAAAGGAGAAAGTAATATGATGGATAAGTATGAAGGAGATACTATAGATGGATATTTAGTAGATACTGGATATGCTTGTGCTGTAATTCTGGTTGGTGATAATGATATAATTCTCGATGCTGCTCCTATATTTCATTGGATGATTGGCAAGAAATTAGAAAATATAAAAAAACGGAAGAAAATAAAAAGCATAAAACATAAATATTATGACTTCAATGAAATTTGAGAAAGGAGATAGTATGAAAATAACAGCAATATGGGATAGGCACATCCCAGCGCCGAAAAGCTCAGCAATCTTTTGCCTATTGGACAATGGAGAGTTTTTAGAACTCAGATTAGCTATAGAATATCAAGGAACTAATGCAGAAGGCAAATCACTTTACAAAGAAACAGGAGAACCTCGTTATGGGGCAGTTTTTAATGAAAAAGATAGATTCACCATTGGAAGAGCTGACTTTATGATAAAACATTTTGGTGGAACATTGTTAGTAGATTTTGAAAGGAGAAATGATGAAAAACGAACTAGAAGTAATCGTCAAGGAGAGCGGATTAGAACAAACGAAGGCGCAGGTTCTACTAGACAACTTCACTGGTTATTTTGAGATAGCCAGCGAGTGGGAAAAGAAAGCTCAGGTGATACTTGTCACTGATGCGAATCAGAAAGCAGAGATGCAAATGGCTAGGGCTGGTAGGCTGTTCTTGCGTGAAAAAAGAATAA
>CAZTKW010000598.1:0-2862 GCA_964614315.1 uncultured Pirellulales bacterium | reverse complement strand
AATATGCAAAGTTTATTGCAAAACAACTTGGCATAAATCAACATCAGTTAAATATTACTAAACAAGATGTCATCTCAAATTATGAACATGTGGTAAAGATTTTTGATGGGATGCTTGATATTCCTAATGCTATACCGATATACATCTTAAGTAAGTACTCTAAAGATTACATTTCTGTTGTTTTAACCGGAGAAGGTGCGGATGAGCTATTCGGAGGTTACACAAAACTAACAAACTTATTATCCCTCGAAAAAAATATAAGTTCAAATAACACATTCTATACAAATATGCTAATTAGCTTACTTGGTGGTATACAGAGTTCCAAAATAAAAACTTTCTTGCGTAAATTCTATTTAAATAATTTATATGCTGGTCAACCCGGGAAAATAATTGAAGACGTCAATTGTTATATTTCTCCGAAAACTCTTAGCGAAATATTCGGAAAACGAAAGGATAGTCTTTTTGATTTCACTCTTGACAAAGAAAAACTTGTCAAGTTTCCCTTTTTCAGACAACTCCTTTTAGAAGAGCATAAATCATATCTATTGTCTTTGTTAGACAGGCAAGACCGGGCAAGCATGGGTGCAGCTATAGAAGCAAGATTACCTTTTCTGGACCAGTCATTGGTTGAATGGGCCATAAACTTGCCTCAGGCAAATTTATTTGACGAAAAACGGACAAAAATTATCCTTAAAAATCTATCTGCACAATTGTTTGGAGACCATTTTACTTACCGTAAAAAAGTGGGATTCCCATTACCAATAAATCAATGGCTTGATCATGAGGATGGATTTAAGCCGTGGGTTGATAAGGTATATAAAAACGACTTTATATTAAATGAATATATAGAGAAAGAAAAGTTGCGCTATTTTATGCAAACAAACCGATTCGAAAATAGATTACTCTGCTATTCTGATTCTGAACGAATGTGGATGAAATGGTTTTTTATGGTTATTCGCACAACCCAGGATCTTTATGGGATAACCGATATACGATGAACAAAGATATCTTTAAATCGGTTTTTTATATTAAAAACAGTCTTCTAAATCCCATCCTTATAAAGAATATAAAAACGGCATGGGATAATCAGTATAAATCAGTAAAGGAAATAAATGAAATTCAGTTAAAAGATTTACTATAATGTAAAGGAGAATCTACTATCAGTAATTTGGGACATTAAAAATGAAAAAATGGTTAAAAGAAAACCTGATCAATTATTATTATCTATATAGCCGATTTGTGGCATGGGTGAAATTGATAAAAATGTCAGATAAAAATTATGTTAAAAAAAAGTTTAGGAGAAACTTTGGAATTTATCCTGATCTGACATTTCCCCAAAGATACAACGAACATGTATCAAAAATTCTTTTAACATCTCCCACTAAGCTCGTCCAACAATGTGCTGATAAATATGAGGTTCGTCAGTATGTAAAAGAAAAAGTCGGAGAACATATCCTGAACGATATTTATGGATTGTATAACAGTATAATGGAATTGAAAGAAGACTGGAATAATTTACCAGAACAATTCGTATTAAAAGCCACCCATGGTTGTAGTTGGAATTATATCTGCAAGGATAAAAAGCAAGTCGATTTTAAGAAACTTAAAATAGTTTTTAAACATTGGCTGAAAAGTAATTTTTATTATGCGCAACGTGAGCTTGTTTATAAGAATCTGAAACCAAGGGGAATTGCTGAAAAATATTTAGAAGATGAAAGCGGTGGATTAGCGGATTATAAGTTTCATTGTTTCCATGGAGAGCCACAATTTATAAACGTTATTAGAGATAGGTTTTCTGATATGAAATTGAACACTTATGACATGGATTGGAATTATATAGATGTGAGTTTTGATAATCATTATCCAAATGATCCAAACTGGAAGGTTGAAAAACCTGTTCAGTTTAATAAAATTATTGAATATAGTCGGCTTTTATCTGCGGATTTTGAATATGTAAGGGTGGATTTTTATCTTGTTAATCATAAAATATATTTTGGAGAATTAACCTTTACGCCTGGTAATGGTGCATATACTTCCTTCAGCAAAGAAGATGATATTTATTTTGGCAGTTTTTTTACCAGAAAATAATTAACATACAATTTATGAACATTTCAATTTTTGGTCTCGGTTATGTAGGTTGTGTAAGTCTCGGCTGCCTTTCTAAAATGGGGCATAATGTGATAGGAGTTGATATCAGCGAACAAAAGAATAAGCTGATCAACAGTGGAATACCAACCATTGTTGAAAAGGATATCGAAACATTAATAAATGAAGGATATAAAAATGGTTTGATAAGTGCGACAAAGAATGCCCGGGATGCAATATTGAAATCTGAAATAACTTTTATTTGCGTTGGTACCCCTAATGGTAAGAATGGTCATTTAAACCTTAATCAGATTAAAACTGTTGCTTCTGATATTGCCAAAGCGTTGGCAGAAAAAACCGATTTTCATACAGTAGTGATACGAAGCACAGTATTGCCCGGAACCACGGAAGAAATTATAAACCTTATTTCAGAAATAAGCAAGAAATCGCCTGACAAAGATTTTTGTGTTTTAGTCAATCCCGAATTTCTCCGCGAGGGGAATGCCGTAGAGGATTACTTTTATCCATCCATAACGGTTATAGGAGGCTCGAACAGGCAGGGGATTGATATTTTACTTAATTTGTACAAAACCTTACCTGGGGCAAAAGAAATTGTGGAGCTGAGGGTTGCAGAAACAATTAAACTTTTAAACAATTCTTTTCATGCACTTAAGGTTGCATTTGCCAACGAAATAGGAACCATATCAAAAGATCTGAATATCAATACACACCAGCTAATTGATATTTTCCTTAAGGATACAAAACTCAATATATCAC
>CAZTKW010000597.1:0-2866 GCA_964614315.1 uncultured Pirellulales bacterium | reverse complement strand
TTCAATTCTTTATATTTTAAGAGACGAAAAGATAGATGTGATTCATTCTCATCGATATAAGGAAAATATTGTTTCCGCAATAGCAAAAATATTGCTTGGATTAAAAATCAAACTAATTAAAACCCAACACGGTACTTTTAATATAATTGGAAATATTACAAGTAAACGGTCACATATTTACAGATATCTGGATCTGATATGTACTAAAATATTATTTGACAAAATAGTAGGTGTTTCAAAAGATATTTCTAAACAATTTGAAAAATATATCCCAAATAGAAAAATTTCAACTATTTATAATTCAATTGATTTAACAAATTACTACGTGTGCGATAAAAACATCAATTCTTCTAAAACGGATTATCGACTTACAATTGCTATTATCGGCCGATTAGTGAAGGTGAAGAATATAGATGAATTTATTCAAATAGTTTATAATCTTATTGAATCCGGAATTCCTGTATCTGCCTTTATCGTAGGTGATGGCCCGGAATATAATTATTTGAATAACCTGGTAAATAAACTAGGAATAAAAAAACATATTACTTTCACTGGAAAAATAAATAAAATATCTGAAATATTTAATAAACTAGATATCCTATTTATCACTTCTTTACATGAAGGAATACCTACGGTCCTATTAGAGGCAATGTATTTTATGAAAATTATAATTGCTAAGAAAGTTGGTGGAATTGAAGAAGTAATTGATGACAAGAGAACGGGATATTTTTATGAGAAACCTGAAGATGCTTTGCAGTTAGTAAAGAAAATATATAAAGCAACTAATTCAAATATGGAAATTAAATTAAATGCCAAAATAGTAGTTGAAGAAAAATATACTCATTTTATTCAATCTGCTAACTATATTAATGAATATATTCAATTATTTAAATTATAATAAAATTAATGAAACTTCTTTATGAGAACACTTATTAAACATGTGATTATTTAGATGAAAAAAGACTACCTTTATAAGGGAATCAAGATTAAAATAATATTAAGGTTCTATAAATGTTAAACAAATTTACAGCTATATTATTATTTAAAACTGCTGAGTTTCTTAAAAACGAGCATATTTCAAAAAAAATTGTTGAATTGAAATTAAATGAATATAAATCTATTGAACAAATAAACCAATTAAGTTTTTTTAAACTAAAGAAACTACTTGAATATGCAAAAAATTATAGCCCATATTATACCGATAAATTTAAAAATATTAACTTAGCGAAAATTAATACATTCTCAGATTTAAGCAAGTTGCCGATTATAGACAAGAATGATTTACGAGACAATATTAAGGCAATATCGAGTGTAAAATTTAAAAAAAGAACACATATTGCAAAAACTTCAGGTTCAACTGGTATACCTCTTATATTTCCTAAGGATTCTGATACTGCTGCTTATCAGTATGCTGCTATGTTTAGAGGACATTCATGGTATGGAACATCAATCGGAGATAGGGAAGCGCGCCTTTGGGGTGTGCCAGTGGATAGAAGAGCAAAAATCATCACCAAAGGTAAAGATTTTTTATTAAATAGATTCAGGGAAAAAAATTATAGATTAACTGATGACGTTTTAGAAGATTTCTATATTAGACTTAATAAATATCGTCCGAAATATATTATGGGGTATGGAAAAATGTTAGCGGAGTTTGGAAAATATTTAATACAAAATAGCAAAGGGCTTTCGCACTTAACTCTTAAAATGGCCAAATATACCTCAGAAGGTATGACTCAAGAAGAACAATCTATTGTAAAAGAGACGTTTGGTTGTCCTGTGGTTTCAGAATATGGGTGTGCTGAAGCAGGAATTTTGACATTTCAATGCCCCCAAGGAAGTCATCATATAATGAGTGATTGTATATTTTTAGAATATTTAGATACTGATCTGCATCAGCCAGATTTTAAGGAAGTGGTTGTAACTGATTTAAACAATTTATCATTTCCGATTATTAGATATAAAGTAGGAGATCTAGTAAGTCCAACAGATAAAAAATGTAAATGTAGCTTGCCATTTCCTATAGTAGATAAAATCTTCGGCCGCTCGAGCGAAGTTTTTATTACTAACACAGGTAAAAAATTTCACAGTATAATATTTCATTATATTATGAGAGGTTTCACTGAAATTAGCAAGGATGTACCTCAGTTCCGGGTTATTCAAAAAAATGATAAGACATTTTGTTATCAGATTAAGAGTTTGCTTCAAAAGAAGGCGGTTGAAGATTACCTTATTCATAAAACGAAGCAAGAAATTGGATCTGATATTCAAGTAGAAATAGAGTATTATGATTGTCTACCCAGAGTTGAGAATGGAAAATTAAGAGATTTTATCCCATATACTAAACTTAAATAAGGGTATAGAACAATTAATTGTTTCTGTAATAATTTATAATAGGCAGATCTAAAAAATAAGAATTGTCGTGTAAATTAAAATTAAATTAAACTTTATAAGGAGTAGGATAATGAATAATAACAGTATTTTTAAAATATTAAATGTCGCAATGTTAATTATTTATTGTAATGTACATGCTCAGAATCGTATTTTTACTGAAGATTGTGAAGACACAACGTATAATGATTGGTTTCTGGAGAGATCAATAGGGACAAGTGATGCTGGTTATTGGAGTCAATTAACATCGGAACTTACACGCTCAACAACAGACCCTTATGGCGGTTCTTATTGTATGACTTATGATCCCTGGACAACTGGCAATCCGCATACGAATATAGGTATTAGTACAACTTATGGTAATACAGATAATTTCGATATTTCAAATTATGAATTAGATGAAATGTATGTTACCTGGTATCATAAGTGGGAAACAGGCATCAATTATTCTGGTAGCATGGAAAATAAAAATATCTAT
>CAZTKW010000596.1:0-2870 GCA_964614315.1 uncultured Pirellulales bacterium | reverse complement strand
GCTAGAATCTATGTCATAATCTTTAAGAGATAGCTGTTTCTGCATTTGGGTCTTTCTTTTTTCTCTTCGTAGATGAAAAATTTGGTTTCTGTTCTTTAATAATACCTATTTAAGGCAGCCTTAAGTGTATCAATGGCTAGTTTCGCACAATGTTTGCTCTCGTCGGGAAGACCTTCAAAATAACTGTCAACATCCCCCGATTTTATTCTAAGTGCATCTTTGACAGTTTTTCCTTTCACCATTCTTGTAACATAACTGGCACATGCAATAGTGGCTCCGCAGCCATCCGTCATAAATTTAATATCATTTATTTTTCCATTTTTGAGAGCCAAATACATTTCAACGGTGTCTCCACAAACACCTGTTATACTAACTCGACCGTTTGCATTTTTTATTTTTCCAATATTTTTGGGATTGGAAAATTCCTGTTTAAATTTTTCCGAATAGCCCTCTAATATCGCTTCCTGGAGGGTTCGTGCAATTTTATCAATGTCATCTGCCATCAGATTTTAGCTGCCTTTTTCTTTAAAGCATTGTAGATTTGTCCTGCTTCCTGAACGTAAATTTGGCCAATATCTATAGCCCCTACGTTTATTACCTGTTCTGTTTCTTTCGCCGTTCTTGTCTTGCAGGATACGACTATGGTTACGTAATCCGGGACTTGCTGAGCAATTTTTGCATAATTTGCTGAAATGTTCATATTCGATTTTCGTTGTATGGGTACTTGAACTAGAATTATTACTTACGATTCTCAAGGCTTTTTATCACAGGGTACGTCTCGGTCGCAGCAAGGACTGTCTCGACCACAGGCAGGAGAGGTATTTTTGCTATAATCCGTTGCATAAAAGCCTGAGCCCTTAAATATCACACCTGCACCGGCGCCGATTAGCCGCTGAACCTTATGGCCACACTTCGGACACTTTGAAATCGGTTTGTCGGTTATATTATGAAATTTTTCAAAGGTATGGCTACAGGCCTGGCATCTGTATTCATATGTAGGCACTTTGTCATCTCCTATAAACTGATTCGATTACCAACAGAACACACAAAACATTGGTTTGGAAAAACACTTTTGAATTTTTCAACAGCCTTTCTGCCTGTACAATGGGCCAGACCGATTTTTTGTACATCATATTGTTTAAACGCTTCAATCGTATGTTCTATTCGTTCAACAGAAGCATTTAAGAGGTGCATCCCACCTATCACTGCAAAAATGTGCTTTTCACCACTTAGCTTTGTAACGTAATGTAACGTATTAATAACACCGGCATGAGCACAACCAAGAAGAACTATCAGACCTTTTGGTGAATCGAAAAACATTGCCTGATCATCCGAAAATTTATCCGATTTGTTACAATTCTTATCAAGAAAAAAATCTCCACCAATATTTTCATAATCCGTGATTTGTGGTATTCGGCTGGTAATAAAAAGCCCGGGGAAGACTTCTGTCGGCATTTCTGTCCAAACAACTCTTCCCTTATCAGCCAAGACATGGATTATTTCTTTTGTAGAGTCCGGTATGCCAATCATTTTGGTTTTGTTACCTTTTCGAGAAAATCTTAATTCTAACGCTTCTGGATGAAGATATAAAGTTGCTTCCGAGGCAATATTTAGCACGGCTTTAAGACCACCAGTATGATCGTAATGGCCGTGACTTATGACAATAGCATCGGTTAGAGCTATATTGACACCGAGAGTTTCAGCGTTTCTCAAGATTAGAGAGGTTTGTCCTGTATCGAATAGAACCCTCTTCTCCTGGTATTCAAGCCACAGGGACAGCCCATGCTCTGATTGTAGATTGCCAGAGGCATTGTTATCTACAAGCGTTGTAATAGTAGTAGTATTTATTTTAGTCGGGCTTTTAAAAACATAGTTCATAATTGCCCTATGAAGCGCTGAAGCAGCAAGATTTGAGCAGTGATATTTATGAACGGGGAGACCACCAAGAGTTTCAGCAACCTGCTCGTCTGTAAACTCCCAAACATGGTCAACATGTTTTCCAATGGCAAGTTCAGTCATCATACTGCAGCAAGCTATTGCTGCCGGGCATCCAAATACCTTGTATTTGACATCAATCAGATGCTCGTCAGCAACCTTGATCCATACTCTAATCATATCGCCACATTCTTCCGAACCGATGGTTCCAACACCATCGGCGTCAAGGATTTCTCCAAAATTTCGTGGGTTCATAAAATGCTCGAGTACTTTATCTGTATATTGCATAACAAAACTACTTAATCTGAATCGATTATTTTTGGTTGATCATAATATTTGCCATTAGCTGTCGCTTTAACTTTCCCATCCTGTATGATCTCAGCTTCTAATAGATACAGAGGATGTGAAACTCGTGTAATTCTCGCTGAAACCGTTGCCTCTTGTCCTATCACAACAGGATGCCGAAATCTTATGGTCATCTCCACTGTTACGGTTGCTTGACCACGAGCAAACATACAATTACCCATTGCACCATCTAAAATCGATGACATTACCCCACCATGCACCATGCCCGGGTATCCTTCAAAACTTTCATCACATTGAAAATCAGCCTTAACACTTCCGTCATCAGCCACATCAAACTTCAAATGCAGTCCCTTTGCATTTGGAAACTACACACAACACATTTTGGGTGGACTCGATTACGTATGTCAGCAACAGTTTTATGTACTGCTTCAATGGTCACAGAGATTATCTCCTGTTTCAAGTGTGTTTTCCAAATAAGCAGTCACAAGCTCTTCAGGAGTCTGGCCTGTTGCACCTGTTACGACTTTAATGTCATTTTGGGCAAAAAGTTGTTGCGCCCGCTGGCCCATACCGCCTGCTATAATAACATTTACTCCCATACCACCAAGCCATTTCGGCAATACGCCTGG
>CAZTKW010000595.1:0-2875 GCA_964614315.1 uncultured Pirellulales bacterium | reverse complement strand
AAGATTCTACCCGTTTTATATTCGCTCCATTAGCATCTTTCGGGATTACTAAATAAACTTTGTGGCTAAAAAGCTTATATGAACAAGCTTGGCCAAAAGATGTAATCAGTTGCCCAATATCGCTTTTTATCTCAGCGCTAATTATTTCAATCGGTGGCTGAATATGACCCAAACCTAATATTCTATATGTCCCAATTACATCCGGAGTTCCCCATCTATCTTGGAATCTATTTCCGCCTAATGAGATAGCTTTTGTGCATTCTTCCAAATCATTAACTAAATAATCAGCAAATGGCTGATAAAAATCTTCTTCCCTTATTTCTTTTCGTGTCTTTTCCTTTACTTCGCCTTCTTTAAAATATTTTTTTAAAACATACAAACCTTTTTCTGGCCTTAAAACATCTTTAATCTCTTGTTTGTCAATTTTTTGTTTAAAAAACCAAACAGTGCCGTGAATAGCATTTACATTAACCTCCGACAATCCTTCACTAATTCTACGGATTAAATCCGCATACCGAATTCCATCTAGTCTATTTTCCAAGATCTCGTATGCCTTTTTAATTATTTTTTCTCGTTGTGTGGACATAGAGTTTATAAGTTAATAAATTTAATACCTTTTAATATTCCTTCGCTAAATTCTTTATTATTTATTTCTCTTTTTATTTATTTACTATAAACTTCTTTAAGGACTTCTTTGTTTATCTTCTTTTCTATTTGGTTTGGCACTTGCCCTTCTGCACCTACGGTTATATCAATTATAAGATCTTTTTCAAAAGGAGGTTTAAATTCATAATAATAAGCTACAGGCTCTATTGTCTGTCCTGGAGCCATTCTAAAATTTATATTTGAAATTAAATTAAGCCCTACCCAAGGAAAAGTTCCAGAAAAATTATTAAAATCTTTCAATTCAAAATTAGTTTTCGAACCAAAACTATAACAGTTTATGAATATATCTTTAGCTATTCCTTTACCTTTGTTTGTAATAACAAGTCCGAAACTAAATCTAATGGTTTGGTCATCTGTCAATTTTACATCTTCTTCTCCTGTTCTAAATCGAATAACTAATTCGGGATTCGGTCTTTTTCCAAACATTCCAGCTAAAATTGGCTGAGGAATATCAATGAAAGAATCTCCTGTTCTCATAAAAAACCTTCCTTTTCCTTTTACGTTTGCAATAACTTGAATAGGTAAACCTTCGTATTTAGGAATACTTGTAACTACATAGCCCTTACTAGTATTTTTATTTTCTTTAATTACAAAATTCTCTGCTGTTGGATGAGCCGGAAGAGTTAACCTACTTATCTCGCCGTTAATCAATGAAGAAAATTGTTCCGGACACACAATCGGTTTTTTTAAATTTGCAAAATCATTAGTGCCATGCGTATCAATTCCCCAAACTAATAACCCTCCTTCTGAATTTCCAAAACCTGAAATTGCTTTTGCTAAATTTTCTCTATCGCTATCATCAAGCGATCTCTTTCCAGTATAATCAGCACTTTTTGTTCTTTTAAAATCTACAAAATATTGTTCTACTTCTTTTCTTATAAATAAATTCTTTATAGCTTTTATCTTATCTTTCTTTATACTCTCTATCAAATTCTTTAGAGACTTATTAGCACTGTTCATATTCTTACCACCAAATTAAGGGCTTAATAAACTTATAGTCCAAATCTTTGATATTAATTTTTGTTCCGTCTTCAAATTCCACTTCACTGTCGCTGATTTTTTTAATCCATTTGCCGGTAAAGTTAGATAAGGTTTCGGCAATGTCTATATTTGGATAAAGCTTTGGTAAATCAATTTTGACTTTGTTTTTCTTATAATCAATTTCCAATACCTTGAGCATTTTTTCGTCTTTCATAAAGACATATTCCTGATAAGGAGTTTTTGAAAGAGAATTAAATAAATCGTTATCTTCGTATTTGCAATTCGCCAGCGCTTCCTCATACTGCTCAAGTTCGTAATACTTAAAAAATCCTCCGCCTTGATATTCCTTCATTTCTTTTGATATTCCTGATTTATCGTAAGCTAAAACCTGTTTCATTCTTGGCAAAGTCCTGGTATAAAAATGTTCGCCCATTTCTACACCGAGCCATTTTCTACCCATCTTGTGCGCGACTGCAGTTGTTGTGCCCGAACCAAGGAAGAAGTCCAAAACTATATTGCCTTCGTTGGATGTAGATTCAATGCAACGTTTTACTCCTAACTCCGAATTTTCAGTTGAAAAATCCCATTCGCTTGCATAACCATAAATATCAGACCAATTATCCGTTAAATAAATTTCGTTCGGCTTTAACATTTGTGGATTATTATTCTCACTCAATCTTATCCTGTCTTGTTTTTCCAGTTCTGAAATAACTTTTTGTGAGGGAAATCTGCGACCTTCCCTTGGTAATATTTCTTTCCCCAACACTATTCTTGCGCGCGTTATGTTATTTCCTTTGTTATCTTTATTGAAATTTTTCTTTGAAAATAAATTCAACATGCTTTCTGGAATAATCTCCCAAGATTCGCCCTCTGTGTCAATTGATCGCCATTCCTCCTTTTTTCTTCTCTCCGTTATATGCCTAAAAAATGAGCTATCGCCATTTTTTGAATAAAAGTAAAAAGAGTCATGCCAGGTTGGAAATTTGTTTCCTTCTGTTTTTATCCTAATTGATTTATTTATAATTATTTCGTTCCTGAAATTCTCACCACTAAAAATCCCATCCATCAAGCATCTCACAATCCAATTACCATTATAATCACAACGAACAAATATGCTTCCCGATTTTCTCAAAATATCTCTTGAAATTTTAAGGCGATTTTCAAGTAACGTTGCCCAGTTGGCATTTTTGTAATTTGTGCGGTAAAGAAACTGGTCAGAGGAATCCAA
>CAZTKW010000594.1:0-2875 GCA_964614315.1 uncultured Pirellulales bacterium | reverse complement strand
CCCAATCAAACCCAATTTCTAAGCTAATTAAATACCCCCTGCCCACCCATCCTCTCCATCTTAAACCTGCTAAACGTCCGTCTTTTGGAATTTAAGGTTTCTGTTTACCGGCGGGTTTATGTTAAAATAAGTGAATGGGTTTCAACAGGGCGAGTATCTATCTGAGATATGGGAGTAAAAAATGAAGAAATTAATAATCTTTATTTTATTGTTGTTCTTTCTCGCCTGTAACAACTCCGAACAGCTTGAAAAACGCTGGCTTGGTTTGGATAAAATGACATTAGTTGCTCTCAAAGGCACTCCAACACAAATCGTCAGCGATGACCGCGGCGGAGAAGTTTATATATACACCAGGACCGACTTCGCTCGATTCCCTCAAGAAACCGCTTATCCCTATACCCCCGACGGAACTTACACCCAGCGTCAGGAGGATGCTTACAGGGAGGTTTACGGCCGTCTTCCTGAGAACGATATTGCCGGTGTAGATAAGACTATATTTTGGATAAACCCTCTGGGTAAGATTTACAGGGTGAAAGAAGGGTACGAGCCCCGAAGAGAGTTCCTGTTCAGGTCAGGAACCATGCCATAAAGACTCTGTAGTTTTAAAAGAAATCTGACTGGAATTTCACTCACAGCAGAAGGTTTTAAGAATCCCGCCGGTGGAGAATGCAAAAAACTCCTGCTCCTAAAAGTTAATGAGCGATGACAGTCGAAATCCTGAAAACAGGCAGCAGAAGCGCTATTGCAATTGTTCCGATGATGGCGCCCAAAACTGCTATCATAATCGGCTCAATAAGGGCGGTGACGTGCTTAATGGAAGCCTCGAGCTTTTTTTCGTAAAAAGTCGATATCTTGTCACAGACCTCCCCCAGTTTGCCTCCTTTTTCGCCTGCTCTAATCATCTGGATGATACTCTGTTCAATTAATTCGGTTTGTGTCCCCTCTTTTCCCTGCGAAATTATTATCGCCTCTGACAATTGGTAACCGTCACGAATTTTCTTGTCCGCCCCGGCCCACAAACATTGGAAATAGTAATTATCTGACGCGCCCTGGATGACTTCTATCGCGTCGAGAAGGCTGACGCCGGTATTGACCATAGTCGACATAATTCGCATACTGCGGGTCACTATCATATCCACAAACATCGTGCCCAGAACGGGAGTGCGTATTTTTATAAAATCGATTATTCGCCGCCCGCCGACAGAACCGGCCCAGTAATAAAATCCAACTGACACCAGCACTAACATTGTCAGGATGGTTGTCATTGTCTGCAAATCACCCAGTATCTTACTAAAGCCGACCAGTATCTGCGTTAGCTTCGGCAGGGTAGCTCCCCTGGATTCATAAATACCCATAAATCTCGGCAGAACAAAGAACATAAGCGTTCCGGTCGCCGCCACAGCCATCAGCGCCATTATAATCGGATATGTCAATGCTCCCTTGACGCGTTTACGGGTCTCGGCTTCAAAATTCAGGTATCCGCTGAGAACGCTGAGCATTTCCGACATCCTTCCGGAAGCTTCCGAGGCCTCGACCATACTGATAAACATCGAATTGAATACTTTCGGATAAGCCGACAGTGCCTTTGAAAAATTGTCCCCACCCTTGACTTTCCGGGAAACATTCATAATTATCATTCTAAAGGCACCGTGTTCGGCCTGTTCGGCAATAGCATCAAGCGCATCGCTGAGTACCACACCGCTGTCGAGCATCACAGACAACTGTGTCGTAAATAGTATCAGTTCGGCCTGTTTGACCTTTGCCTTGTGGAGTTTTAGTGCTATCTGGTTTTGCTGGGATAGTCCGCCGCCGGACCATTGTTCCGGCGCAGCCCGGCCGGAACCAGAGCCGTCATTTGTCTTCAACATTCCGAAGTCGTCCCTGCTTTGTTCCGTCAAAGCCTGTTCGGCAAAGGTCGCCCCGTCAGCCTGATTCACAGATCCGGGGTTTTCTGCTATTTTTGTTCCCTCTACAGCCATTTAATTACCTGCTCACTTTTCTACCGACTCGGTCATCCTCAACACTTCTTCCACTGAGACGATTTCGGCTTTTACCTTTTCAAGCCCATCGAGCCGCAGAGTAATCATCCCGCTCTTAAGCGCCGTCTCTCTGAGTTTTTTCAAATCCACCCTGTCATCAAACATTTCTGTAATTTCTTTACCCGGCATAAAAAGTTCGTGAATAGCAATTCGCCCCACATAGCCGGTATTACGGCATTTTTTACAGCCGACACCGCGGTAGTATTTTGGAATCTCTATGTTCAACTTTTCAACGACCTTTCTTATACCGGCCGGTGGCTCATATTCGCTCTTGCAGTTGGGACATATCTTTCGCACAAGTCGCTGAGCCAAAACACCTATCAATGATGCTCCGACGAGATAAGGCGCGACACTGAGATCCAGAAGACGCGTCACCGCTCCAATCGCATCATTAGTATGCAGGGTTGAGAAAATCAAGTGTCCCGTCAGAGCGGCCTGGATCGCAATGTCGGCTGTGTCGTCATCACGAATCTCGCCGACCATTATTATATCCGGGTCCTGTCTCAGCAAACTTCTTAGCGCGGTTGAAAACTGAAAGCCCGCTGTCTGATTGACCTGAAACTGGTTTATGCCCGCTATGTTGCACTCTATCGGGTCTTCAACCGTGCATATATTGACCTCTTCGGTATTCAATTCCGTAAGGGCTGCATAAAGAGTCGTATTTTTACCTGAACCGGTCGGGCCTGTGACGAGGACCATTCCATTCGGAGATTGTATCACTTCTCTAAACTTCCGCAGGTTATCAACGGTAAATCCGAGCGACTCAAAGTTAAAAAGAATCTTCTGTGCGTTGATAATCCTGATTACCGCTTTTTCCCCGAAGTTGCTGGGCATGG
>CAZTKW010000593.1:0-2878 GCA_964614315.1 uncultured Pirellulales bacterium | reverse complement strand
CCGGATTTTTGAACCAAAAACAAGGATGAACAGTTCAGGTTTGCGCATTGGGTGCGACCGGCTGAAAAAATATACTCTGTCGTGATTTAATGGAGGTTAGGAGTGATGAGAAAGTCATCAGCAAATGTAAAATCAATAGTTGGTCTGCTATTTTTATGCACTCTGGTCGTATCGACATTGTCAGTTGAAGCACGTGCAGCAACGATACCACCTGAGGTGCTTGATAACATTGCCAAAAATTATCCCGACGGTCTGCCGCGATACCTGACACCCGAAGAGCAGCAGTGGCTGGCGGAACAGGAGGCGTTAGGTGTTCTTGAGGTCGAGCCTCTTGCGGCAACGGCAGCACCGACGGGGTCGGTCCTGACGCCCGGTGAATATGAATTGATGGATGGTGTGCTGGTTGCATGGGAAGGTTACACATCTCTTCTGACGGAATTTGTTGTCGAAGTATCTCAATCCGACACGAACGCGAAAGCGTACGTCGTTGTCGACACCACCTCGGAGCAGTCAACTGTTAGCTCTACGTTAACAAGTGCCGGTGCGAATATGAGCAACGTTGTATTTCTTGTGTACTCAACAGACACCGTCTGGATTCGTGACTATGGTCCCCGATATTTTTATGAGAACTCCGGTCACGCTATAATGGACCACACCTATAACCGTCCCCGTGCGAATGATAATGGGTTCCCTTTGTGGCTTGCCGGCTATTGGTCTGACCCGCTGTATGATACCGGGCTTACGCACGGCGGAGGAAACTTTCACGCCTTTTCCAACGGCGATGCATTTATGAGCACTTTGATTCTCGAGGAAAACAGCGGATATACCGAGGCCCAGATACAACAGCTAATGAGGGATTATCACAACGTTAACCAGACAATTTATAACCGTTTGCCGTCCAATATCGACGCCACAGGGCACATTGATATGTGGTTTGTGCCGCTTTCAGATACGGACGTTCTGATTTCGGAGTTTCTGCCGGGGCAGGCGCCGGATTATGCGGGCTATACGGTAACGGAAACGGGCGCGGCCGATATGGAATCAAGAGGCTACAAGGTCTGGCGCGTGCCGGCCTGGAACACCGGCAGCGGAGGAGTCGGCGGAACGCATTATACTTATACAAATGCAGCAATCGTAAATAATAAAGTTTTCATTCCATCTTACGGCGGTTCGTACAGCAGCTATGATGCACAGGCACTGGCGGTCTATCAACAGGCTATGCCCAACCACGAAATCATTCAGGTTGACTGCGCATCGATTATTTCCGCGGCTGGTGCAATTCACTGCGTAATGAAGCATGTGTACGCCTCTACCACTTCGATGCAATTACCGGTTGTGGCTCTTCTTTCGCCCAATGGCGGCCAGACTCTCGAAGCGGGTGTCCAGGAGGACATTAAATGGGCTGCTAATGACGATGTAACTGTTACCAGTATGGACCTGTATTATTCTATCGACGGCGGCACTACGTATCCTTATACAATTGCTACAGGGGAGCCTGATGACGGTTCCTACACGTGGACGGTACCGAATACGCCTTCAGACGAGTGTCAGGTCAGGATTGTCGTTAACGATGGAGACCTTAACAGCGGCGAGGACATCTCTGATGCCAATTTTACCATCGTTCCTCCCGACGAGGACCCGCCTGCGCCCAATCCGATGACGTGGGTTTCGGCACCGGCGGCAATCAGCTCGACCAGGATTACGATGACGGCAACAACCGCGACAGACGCATACAGCCCGCCTGTGGAGTATTACTTCGAATGTACGACAGACTCAGATGCCAACAGCGGCTGGCAGACAGATACGACGTATGTGGCTGAGGGGCTTAGCCCCGAAACTGAATATACCTTCAGGGTCAAGGCCCGCGACAGCGCCTCTGTCCAAAATGAGACCGGCTGGTCAGGTGAACAGTCCGCCACAACGCCGACTGCGCCGACAACGGTAGTCTACGACTTTACAAGCGGTGGCGGGGTCGACCATTTTGCTTGGGGGACCTACACCGATGACTGGGACAGCGATGTGCAAAACCAGCGGCGAAAAACACCCGAGGTCGGCACAGAAGTTACTTCTGTTGGCGGGCAAACCGATGCTTATGACCGCTTAGCATACTCCGACGCAACCGGCGGCGATACCGATACTAACCGATATATCAACCCGGATGAGGGCTATAACGATGAGTCCACGCTCATCGTCGAATTTAATATAGATGAGGACCCGAATGACATAGAGCAAATAGACATCTTATGGGAGGGATACGGTGACGCTGCTCACCATATGGAACTGTATATCTGGGACTATGTAACAGGCAACTGGGGCAATGGTTCGGGCAGCTATGGAAACAACAATTTTATGGACGATGGCAGCGGCAACGCCGACCTCATCTTAAGCGGTTCGGTAACCGAGAATGTCAGCAGGTATATCGACCCAACAACGGGACAAATCACCCTGCTTATTTACGATGATACAGCCAGTGAGAATTCGTTCCACGATTATGTGGGCATTACCGTTTACGTTAAACAAAGCGGCCCAACACAACGTGAACTGACAACCTCATCTACTGCTGGCGGCTCAGTAACCACACCCGGTGAAGGAACATTCCAATATGACCACGACACTGATGCGAGCATCGTGGCAACCCCCGATGGAGGTTACCATTTTGTCAACTGGACAGGCACCGGCGCAACTGCCGGAAAAGTGGCAGACCCTAATGCCGCCATTACTACAATTACTATGGACGCTGATTATGCCGTTCAGGCTAATTTTGCTACCTCCGGAGTCGCGCCTGCAATTACCTCGACGGCTGTAACCGCAGCCACCGTTAATCAGGCTTACAGTTATGACGTCGAGGCCACGGGTATCCCGGCCCCGACTTACGCTC
>CAZTKW010000592.1:0-2888 GCA_964614315.1 uncultured Pirellulales bacterium | reverse complement strand
TGACAATAATAGACCTTCAGGAAAAACTAACGCCGGATTTGTATGATATAGTAGGTTTAGAGGAGTCCAGTGAAAAATGAAAAATTTAGCCATTACAATTTTTGTCCTATTAGTAGTTATTATATTGGGCCTGTATCTTTTTCTTTTCCAGGTTAGAGAAACAGAATCAGCTTTGTTAATGACGTTCGGTGAGGCCACCAGTGAAAGTGAAAAAACCGACCCAGGGTGGTATTTCAAGTGGCCTGCTCCAATTCAGCGGGTTTACAAGTTTGACTCGCGAATGAGGGTCTTTGAAGCCGAACTCGGCGAAACCCCAACCAAAGGGGTTGTTCCTATTATCGTGAACACATATGTGGTTTGGAGAATTGCCGAACCGCTGGAATTCTTTAATTCCGTTAAAACGGTCAAAAAAGCGGAGGATTTACTTCGCAGCCAGATTAATGACACGCAAAACAACGTAATTGGCCAGTATAACTTCTCCGATTTTGTAAATAGTGACAAAAACAGAATAAAAATTGAAGAGATTCAGTTAAAAATGCTCACTGACCTTCGTCAGGCCGTCAGAGACGATTACGGCATTGAAATAAAAACACTTGGCATCAAACAACTTAAAGTGAGTCAGGACGTTAGTAAAGATGTCTTCGCACGAATGCGAACTGAAAGAAACCGTAAAACACAAGCCACTATCGCCGAAGGGAACGCCGAAGCTACCAAGATAAAAACCGATGCCGACTCGAAAAAAATAGAACTGCTCGCCGCCGCTGAGGCAAGAGCAAAGGCAATACGCGGTCAGGGTGACGCCGAGGCTGCAAAATACTATAAAATGCTCGAGGCCGACAGGGAACTTGCAATGTTCCTGCGTGACGTCGAATCGCTGAAAAAAATATTGGAAAAAAGGTCGACAATTGTCCTGAGCGCTGATACAGAGCCTTTCAAACTGTTAAGGGAAATGCCAAATATTAAGCCACAAGAATAGATTTTGTGAAGCCTGATGCAGAATACAACAGAGAAAATAAAAGATACGAATCAGCTTAATGCAGCCGACAAGTCGTTGTCGGAAGCGCTGCGAATCAGCTTTATTATCCTTACGATAATAATGATTGGGCTTGTGATTGGTTTTTTGGTCTTCGGGGGCTTTAGAGTAGTGGAGTCCGATGAGCAAGCGCTTGTTTTGACTTTTGGTGAGATTCGGGGCATAGGTGAAGACAGGCTTCTCAAGCCTGGACTGCGTTGGGCGTGGCCATATCCGTTACAGGAAGTAGTGAAAATTCCCGTAACCAAAAAGGTGAATTTGGCTATTGACACATTTTGGTATATCGAGAGAAGGAACGTGCCGGAAGAATTGGACCCGCGATATGACGGGTATTGTATTACGCGAGGTGAGAAACAGGGCCAAAGCGCAATTGAATCCGGTGGAAATGACTACAACATAATCCACAACAAGTGGCAGCTAACATATCAGATTGACGATGCTGAAAGCTTTTTCAAAAATGTTTATACCGATGACGTACAACCGGGCCAAAGTTACGCTGATATTATAGCACAAAGCACGAGCCCACTATTGAAATCGCTGATTTCAGATTCGATTGTAACGGCAATGGTTAATTATACAATTGACGAAGCGATTTCCAACCAGCACAGAATTACGCAGCACGTGGAAGAATTACTGCAGGAAAAGCTGCGGGAAATACAAAGCGGTATAAAAGTTGTGTCGGTACAGTTGAACAATATTATCTGGCCTCGGCAGATTGATAATGCATTTCTGGAGTCTATCAGGGCAAGCCAGGTAAGACAGAGGTTAATCAACGAAGCTAAGACCTATGCCGAAAACACTCTTAACGAAGCGGCCGGCCCCGTTGCTGGTGAGATTCTTGTGGTTCTTGAAGGTAAAGGTAATATCAGCGAAGTGGAAGAGGAATTATTGTGGTCCCAATTGGCCGGCGCCGCTCAGGAAAAAATAGCACAGGCTCGAGCATATCGAACGAAAGTTGTAGAGACTGCCAAAGCCAATGCTGATTACCTGCAAAAAATTCTTCCTGAATATAAAAAGAGGCCGGAACTTGTTCTTCAGAAAATCTATCAGGATGCAATTGAATATGTCCTTGATAATGCAGATGAAAAAATGATTATCCAGACTACCAAAGGTCCCGGTGACAAAGAATTCAGGGTTTTATTAAACAGGGACCCAACCTTAAAACCAAAATCCGAGGAAAAACAGTAATATTTGCTCTAAGTTGAAAAGAAATTATGGCTCATCAGCATTTACATTTTAAGGATGACATTGCTGTCGAACAAACCCACGGCAAGCAGATTCGGGTAAGTATGGCTCTTTTGGGAACATTGGCAGGTGGAATGCTCTTGATAAACAGCGGTCTTGCCAGGTTTTTTTATGGTAGCGATAGTTTCAACACTGAGTTTTTGGCAATGATTGGCGCGATATTGCTTGGTGCTCCAATTGTTTTGCATGCGGCAAAAAGCTTTATCAAACGTCAGCCGCATATGGATGAACTGGTCGCTCTAGCCATAATTGCTGCCTTTGCATCACAGGATTATGTCGCCGCAGGTACTGTTGCTTTCTTTATGCTATTAAGCGAACTTATGGAAAGCCGAACGGCCCTTGGCGCCAGAGCATCGATTGAGTCACTGATACGACTAACTCCCACGCGTGCGACGGTTTTGCAGGCCGATGACAGTGAAAAAGAAGTGAAAGTCAGTTTGCTAAAAGCCGGCGACCGTATTCGCGTTCGTCCCGGCGATAACATTCCAGCCGACGGCGAAGTGGCAAAAGGCCTCAGCTCCGTTAATGAAGCCACGATAACCGGTGAATCCCTGCCGGTGGATAAGGTACCTGGAATGCAGGTTTTTGCTGGCACAAACAACCTTACCGG
>CAZTKW010000591.1:0-2895 GCA_964614315.1 uncultured Pirellulales bacterium | reverse complement strand
TCTTCAACAAGGCAAAAACATTTAAGGTTATTTTTCACATAATCTAAAATAGACCTAATAGGGTCAGGACGCCTATTTCCTTCAAGACAAGGGTAAAAAGGATGCTGCTTTAACCCTAGTTCTTGATTGAATAGTTTATCTTTCTGAAATTTATAATCATCACTCCACAACAGTAATATATTATCAATCTGACCCTTCTGTACAAGTTCAAGCTTAATGGTATGCCCACCTTTAATTTTGCTTTTAGTTTTCATGTCCATTCTTTAGATAATCCTAAGCCATATATATATTCATACTATTTCACATTTCGAAGCGATTTCTTAAAACGTTACAGAAACGTTTATTAAGGAAAGTGTTAACAAGATTCGGTACTAACCGGTGTAACGGACACCCTTTGACCGACTTCTAGTATGCACCTGTGCTTGCTCGATTATGCTGAGATGTTTACCCGCATCATAGCGAATCTTGGACAACCTACTTTTTTCTTCCTCTCTGGCCAGCTTTTTGTTGCCTATTTTTTCTTTGAGTTCCTTAATTGCTTGATTAACGCACAATTTAAACTCATCCTGAGCATCCATGCAACTCTCCTTTCTTTCGTAGTTTCATCAATTCCCATTTTAAGCTAAGTCCAAACACGCCATAGATTAAGCTAGCATATAGATACTATATGAGCGCTCTCTATACCGTTTATATAGTATTCATTCGGTTGAATCAAGCAAAAAACATAAAAAAATAGAAATTGTTTCATAGCTTTTGTAAACGGCGTTATCAGCACCAAAAAGTCAGCTTTTGGAGGCTATGAAACAAGTTCTAATGATTTTTTAGACTTTTGGAGCAGTTAATTTGTTAAAGCTATTGTATATCTGTGATAATTATATGAATACAAAACCATCCCCTAACCAAACCCCACCCCCTTTTCCCTCGCCTTCTCTGCCAAAAACTCCAAAACCTCTGGATCATTCTTCATAAGAAGATTCATAAAAGTATTTATCTTATTAAACTTATCACTTACATCCTTTAACTTACTCTCCTGAGCTTTCAACCTTTCTTCTGTTATCTGGTTGACCTGCTTCTGCTTTGCCAATTCTTTCTCAAGCTCTTTCTGCTCATCCGCATCAATCAAATCTTCCTCTGTTATTGTATCTTTCATCCCAAGAAATTCTGTATAGTAATGAATCATTTCTGTCTGTTTCCATCCAAAACGATATTTTAAAGCAGATTCACTTTTATACCTTGGCAGCCAGTAGCAGGCAGAGCTATGCCTGAAATCATACATTGTAAGGTCATTTATCCCTAATATTCGCTTTCCTATCCTTTGAAGATATTTATTAACTGTCGCAGGATTAGTTGCGAATATAAAATCCTCATAGCTCATATCCTTTTCCTTGATATATCTTCTTAACATATCTGAGCAAAGAAGAAGCTTTATTCTTCTGCCAAATGTCTTGCTCGTCTCTTCCCTTATATTCAGCTGATAATTTCCTGTTTTTTTATCTATCTGCAAATCCTTAACTTTTACATTCATTAACTCAGTTGGAGCCCTTATCCCAGAATCAAACAAAAACCACATTAAAACCTTATATTCATACTTTGCCTGCTCAGCCATTGATTTCATATTCTCAAAGGTAAAGTAGTTAAATTCCGGCTTTTCTCTTTTTGTAGTCAGGTCTTCTGTGATATCTGAAAGCCTTTTACCTTCTTTCTTCATTACCTTCATATACCAATGCCAGAATGCCTTGTATGTCTTTATATAATCCGCTACTGCCTTATAGGGCTTGCCATCAGACTTCTTTACCACACCATCCTTCATATTCTTAAAAAGCTGTACCAATTCTCCTTCTGTTGCTGTTGTCAACCCTTTCTTATAGTGCATGGTTAAAAGCTCTGATATCCTTCTCAGCCTTGATTTTAGAGTGTTTAGCCTGGTATAGCTTCTTTCACCCTTTGAACCGCTTACATTCCTTCCAAGCTCAAAATCTTTAAGCATGCGAAGAATTATCTCTCTGTCCTTATCAGTAATGCCCTCTATAGAGTTTCCAAACTTTTCATATCTTTGCTTTTGGTTGTAGGGGTCAAAAACTAATTCTCCTTTTGGATTATTAATTTGAAGAGGCATTTTAGAAAAGAGAAATACCTTCAACTATATAAACTTTGCCCTTTTTTCAGACAAAAAGGGTAGATGCCCCCAACGAGCATGGTAGGTTTTTGTCCAACTGCATGGGCAATTTACCTCATTAACTCATGGTGAGGCAGTTGCTTTGTGTTTGTTGTTCTTAATAATAAGATTAAGCGCTCTGCTATAACTTATGATATAAAGAAAAACATGTATCTAATGAAGGATACGCATAGACATTGAAATACAATCTTAATCCCATCTTTTTATGAAGGTAAATTTAGAACAGTTTTTGGCGCTGGATTCTGAAACTACAACAACAATCGAAATATTGGTACCAGCAATTAACAATATGGATAAATCGCAAATTTCCAATGCCTTGAGAGCATACAATAAGCTGAAAGAAACTTTAGCCAAAAATTATGTACGACGTCGCAAGTACACATCATTGCCCAGGATCTGTATACAAAAGAATAGATTACTCGACAGTTATATCATCCGGTATCTTCTTATCGGTGCCTGTGTCAATAGCTTGACTGATGATGTCGGTGCAAAGCCAGAAGGTGGACCTGCAACAGAACTTAGTTGTGCCATTGAAAATAAAAGGACAGGGTATGACGATATTGAAAAGATTGCCGAGAGCATTGCAAAAACAGGGAAATATCAGTCAATATTGGATATCCTGCTGGATCTTGGTAATAGGTATTCATTGAATCAATCCAGACATATAACGTATTTCCTTATAGGCGAATGTTATAAGGCAAACAAGGGCGAACATGGCC
>CAZTKW010000590.1:0-2897 GCA_964614315.1 uncultured Pirellulales bacterium | reverse complement strand
CTGGCTCTTTCACGGTTGATAAGGTCAATCATAATAAGTGAATCGTTCACGACCACCCCGGAAAGTGCAACGATTCCGAACATCGAAAGAATTCCGAGATTGAACTTTGTCATAAACACAAAGCCCATCAAAACATGACCAATTACAGCTCCGACGATACCGAAAGGAATTGCGGACATAACAATTAATGGCTGGAGGTAACTCCGAAACTGCACCGCAAGCAGCGCATAAATTGCGAGCAAAGCCAGAGGAAACGTTACCAGAAGACTGCTGAACGCCTCGTTTCGCTCACGTTCTTCGCCGGCGAATCTGAACTGAAGCCCTGCATACTTTTGCATCAAAGACGGAAGAATCCTTTTGCTCAACTCGGCGTTAATCTCCTTGGCATTGGTTACAGTTTCATCCACGTCGGCTGTAACGTTCACGACGCGTCTGCGCTCTGCGCGGCGAATTGTGGCATAACCGCGTCCGTACTGGACTTCGGCAATCTGCTTGAATGGGATTTCGGTGCCGTCCGGCAGACGGATTCTCATATTTTCCACGTCCGCCAGGCTCTTACGCTGCTGCTCAGGATAGCGGACCATAACCCGTATGTCGTCGCGTCCGCGCTGAATTCGCTGGGCCTCTTCGCCATAAAAACCCTGTCGAACCTGCCTGGCCAGGTCTGAAAGTGTAAGCCCCAGGGTTCGTCCTGTATCTTTGAGAGCAAGTTTAAGCTCGGCTTTTCCCTCTTCAAAGCTATCGGTAATGTCACTGACACCGGAGTAGGCACGTAAAATCGACTTTAGTTCCGTGACGGTGGTAAGCAGGGTGTCGAAGTTTTGATGAGAGAGTTCAACATTTATTGCCTCGCCGGTACTGAGAATTTCCGAAAAGAAAGTCAGTGATGAGACGCCGGGTATTTCACCTACAATATCTCTCCAGCGGTTTTTTAATTCGACGCTCGAAACCCCTCTTTCTTCGCCGCTAAGCAGTTCGACGTTAACTTCGGCAAGGTTTGAAGCCGTAACGCCGCCAATTCCCCGGACGGGACCGCCCCCGCGAGAGGCAGGCTGGTCCCCGATGGTTGTTGCAATGTGTTTGACGACGGATGGTTTGTCTTTACGGTGTGTATCAAACTCGCGCCGGACCTGTTCGACGGCCTGCTCTATTTTATCGGCGACTTGCTGTGTCTGACTTACGGGTGTACCCTGGGGCATCGTTATGGTTGCTAACATATTGTCGGCCTCAACAGGGTCAAAGAACACAATCTTTATATAACCGCCGACAATCCAGCCTACAGTGATGAGAAAGATAGCAAGACCTGTCGCTAAAGTTATATATCGAGATTTTACCGCTTTCTTTACAAGCCCGGCAAAAGTGCCGTTTATAAAAGCTTCGAGCTTTCGTTCTGTTCGGGCCTGAATCCTATCGACCAATCTGAATACTCCTGATTTCCACAGATTACTTCTTCCAGAAAGGTGGGCGGGCAAAATTAACAATGCTTCGACAAGACTAACCATCAGAACGCTTATTACAACTATTGGAATTACTCTCAGTATCTTGCCCATAACTCCAAGAATGTATAACAGGGGCAGAAAGGCAAAGACGGTGGTTAATACAGCTATGGTAACAGGCGCCGCCATTTCCCTGACACCTTTTATTGCCGCCTCGAGTCTGGTTAGTCCCTGCCGTCGATATGCAAAAATATTTTCTCCAACAACGATGGCGTCATCTACCACCAGACCCAGTGACATTATAAAAGCGAAAAGGGATATCATATTCAGCGAAACATCGAATCTCGGCAGCAGCCAGAAGGCTCCCAAAAACGATATTGGTATCCCCATAGTTGTCCAGAAAGCCAGGCGGATATTAAGAAACAGCGTCAGGCATATAAAAACCAGCATCAAACCAAGATAGGCGTTTCTCGTAAGAAGGTTGATTCTTGACTGCAGTACAACGGAGGTATCCTCCCAGATCGCCATCGAGACACCTTTTGGCAGGCTCTGCTGCTTTTCCCCGACATATTCCCTGACGGTTCCAGCTACGTCAAGAGCTCCCTGTTCGCCTACACGAAACACTTTAACCAGGGCTGCTCTTTTTCCGTCAAATTTTGCATAAAGGTCGGTGTCTTCAAAATCGTCCCTTACCGCTGCGATATCACCGAGTCTGACTTTGGTGCCGTCATTTCTTGTGACAACTATGATTTTTTCAAATTCCGGGCCGTAATACATTTGTCCTTCGGTCCGAACAAGAATCTCTCCTCCGGAAGTTTTTACCGAGCCGGCCGGGATATCAAGCGAGGAATTTCGCACCACGGCTGCTACCCTGTCGAAACTCAGGCCGTAGCGACGCAGGTTTTCCTCAGAAACCTCTATGGAGATTTCATAGGGGCGCACACCGGCAACGTCAACCTGGCTGATATTTCCCATCACGGTAAGGTCATCACGGATGCGGTCCGCCAGTTTCTTGAGAGTTTTCTCGGAGACATCACCATAAAGCACAATTGTTATTACTTCGTAACGAGAGGTGATTTCGGTGATTATGGGTTTTTCAGTTTCCTTTGGAAACGTTATGATTCTGTCCACTTCGGCTTTTATATCATCAAGGACCTCCTTAGTATCGGCATATTCGGCAACTTCAACTAATACCATACCGGCTCCTTCAGCGGCTGTAGCGGTTAATCGCTTTATACCATCGACGGCTGCTATGGCTTCCTCCACACGCAAAACAACGCCTTCTTCAACATCGGTAGGAGATGCGCCGAGATAAGGTACCGAGACTGTAATCATATCCAAAGCAAACTCAGGGAAAAATTCCACTTTCATTGTGAAGATGGTCAGCAGGCCCGCTGAAATAATCAAAAACATAAGCAGATTTGCAGCAACATGGTTGTTGGCAAACCACGCCAGCAGGCC
>CAZTKW010000589.1:0-2900 GCA_964614315.1 uncultured Pirellulales bacterium | reverse complement strand
GCCTAATAACTGCAAAGCCTTACGAAAATTAGGCATTTAAACTTCTATCGGCTCATTATCACAAAAAACTTCAAACAGCCGAAGAAACTCAAATTTACAGCTATAAACGGCTACACTAATTTCGTCTTACCCGGCACTGCTACCGGCCGTACCGGCAAATCACCGAACTCATATTTCGGCGGGCTAAGGTCGAGCTTCGAGGCATTCATTACCCAGTCCCAACTCAATGCCCGGCCGGTATAAGCGCTCATCCGGCCCATTATCGCAGTCATTGTACTTTCTGCGACCCGTCGGCCTTCATTTAGAGGATTGCCTCCACGAATGCTCGCTATAAGGTCCGTATGCTCCTGGACGTATGGATTTGGTGATTCGCTTTCAAATTTATAGGCGTTCTGGCCCTCGATATATCCAACCGAACCATCTGTGTAGGTCGAACCCTTTGTGCCGATTACCCTTTCCGATACCTGGCGGATACATCCTTCGGTCTGACGACACATGCTCAATACCCTTGCGCCGTTGGGATATTCGAACTCAATAGCGAAATGGTCGAATACATTACCGAATTCCGGGCCGGTACGCACCTCTCTGCCGCCGACGCCCATAGCTTTAATCGGATGCGAGCCTATCGCCCAGTTGACTACATCAAGGTTATGAACATGCTGCTCGACGATGTGGTCGCCTGAAAGCCATACTAAAAACAGCCAGTTGCGAATCTGATACTCCATATCGGACCAGCCGAGCTTTTCCTTGTTAGTTAGATTATCTTTCGCCGCTTCAAGCCACAATCCTTCCATGTTCCAGTAGCACTGTGCGGCGACAATCTCACCGATATCCCCTTTATGAATTCTCCTGATAATCTCCAGATAATGCTCCTGATGCTGCCGTTGCGTACCTGCAACAATTGCCAGCCCTTTCTGTTCCGCAATTTCCGATGTGGCGATTATCGAGCGGATACCACCGGGGTCAACAGCAACCGGTTTTTCCATAAACACATGTTTGCCGGCTTCTATTGCCGCTTCGAGATGCATCGGCCTGAAGTGGGGTGGTGTAGCAATGATGACCATATCCACATCATCGCAGGCTACGACCTTCTTATATGCGTCAAAACCCACAAAGCAGGTTTCTTCGGTCACTTTTAACTTGTCGGCGGGCAGTTTATCCTCAACCAGCTTTTCCTTGATATTGTTTATTCCCTTTTCCAGCCTGTCCTGGAAAAGCTCGCCTATTGCCACAATTTCGACACCCTCGGACGACTTGATACAGTCTACTGCCGCGCCGCTGCCGCGTCCACCGCAGCCTATTACCCCAACACGCATTTTATCAGAGCCATCGGCGAAGATTTTGCCTGTTCCTGAAAGCATCGCGGCCATTGATACCGCTGCCGATGTTTTAATAAAGTTTCTACGTGAGACTTCTCCAGCTTTTTTGTTTAGTTTCTTTTGCATTAATAAGTCCTTTCGATTGATGTATCTTTTAAACAAGTTTTGTCTTGCCCGGCACTGCTACCGGCCGTACTGGCATATCACCGAACTCATATTTCGGCGGGGTAAGGTCGAGCTTCGAGGCATTCATTACCCAGTCCCATTTTATCGCACGGCCGGTATAGGCGCTTGTTCGGCCTAATATGGCGGTCATTGTGCTCTCAGCGACACGGCGTCCCTCGTTCAAGGGTTTATTTGTGCGAATAGACGCAATTAGGTCGGTATGTTCCTGAACATAGGGATTGGGATTCGGGCCGTCATACTTGTAGGCGTTCTGTCCCTCAATGTATCCGAGCGCGCCATCAGTGTACAAGGAACCTTTTGTTCCCACTACTCTCTCCGATACCTGGCGGTGGCAGCCTTCGATTTGCTGGCACATGCTCAATACCCTCGCACCGTTTGAATATTCATACTCAATTGCAAAATGGTCGAAAATGTTGCCATATTCCGGGCCAATGCGTACTTCTCTGCCGCCCACACCCATTGCCTGAATTGGGTGCGAACCTATCGCCCAGTTGACAGCATCGATATTATGAAGGTGCTGCTCGACAATATGGTCGCCGCATAGCCATACAAAAAAGAACCAGTTTTTACACTGCCACTCCATATCGGTCCAGCTCGGTTGTCTTTCCCTGACGCCCCAGGGCGCCATATTTCCTGAGTTCCAGTAACATTGAGCAGCGACAATCTCACCTATTTGGCCGTTATGAACTCGCTTCATAAGCTCCAGATAATGCGCCTGATGATGACGCTGCGTGCCGGCCACGACAGACAGGCCTTTCTGCTCAGCCAGTTGCGATGAGGCAATCACCGAGCGTACCCCTACAGGGTCAACGCCAACCGGCTTTTCCATAAATACATGTTTTCCGGCTTCAAGGGCCGCCTTGAGATGTTCAGGTCGAAAGTGAGGCGGGGTAGCTAAAATCACCATATCCACATCACAGGCAATGACCTTTTCATAGGCGTCAAAACCCACAAAGCAGGTATCCTCTGTAAACTTCATTGTTTCAGGCGACAGTTTCTCTTCAGCCATTTTTTCCTTGAACCTTTTGATTCCCATTTCCAGGCGATCCTCGAAAAGTTCCCCTAATGCCACAATCTCGACGCCGTTTGCGGATTTGATACAGTCTATTGCAGCTCCGCTGCCGCGACCGCCAAAACCAATTACGCCGACACGGATTTTATCAGAACCGGCGGCTTGCAGCTTACCCGTTCCTGAAAGCATTGCCGCCACCGATACCGCAGCCGATGTCTTAATAAAATCTCTCCGCGAAACTTCACCTGTTTTTTTGCTTAGCCTTTTCTGCATTATTAGCCCTTTCGTTTGATTTTTGCGTGTACAAAATCATTAAAAGTCGTCACAGGCCCGATAGGCCTCTATTACCGCTTTTTCACAATCTTTGCCGGGTCTGCTGTTGC
>CAZTKW010000588.1:0-2903 GCA_964614315.1 uncultured Pirellulales bacterium | reverse complement strand
AAAAAGCCGTGAGGAGCGTGAATTCACCAAGAAAGGGGGATTCCTATGGAATCGATACATGAAAACGTAACGAAAGTGGAAGTGAAGGCCAGAAAAAGATGTCGGGACAGAATCGATATGCTGAAGAGCAGGGTCGAGCTGTTAACTGGTAAGGACAGGCTGCTGATGACAATGTACCTGAGGAACGGCAATACGTTTTACCAGATGGCGAGGCTGACAGGTGTCAACGAGGCGAACGTGGCGAGGAGGATTTATAGGGTCACAAAGCGGCTGATTGACGGTGAATATATAACGTGCCTGCGTAACCGTGATAAATTCACCGAGGAGGAGATGGTTGTTGCAAAGGATTATTTTATCAGGGGGCTATCGATAAAGAAAATAGCCAGCAGGCGCAAGTTGAGCTATTACCGGGTGCGTGAGATTCTGAAGAAAATCCAGAGTCTTATTACAGTCATCAATGCAGAAAAAACAAGCGTTTAGGGTGAAGCGGAGAAGGGAAAAAAAGGGGTGGTTAAATGAAGAGATACAGCGTATCGAAGAGGTTTGGCTGGGAAGGGCCGTTAAGCGAGAAGGCCGGTCAGGTTTGCCGGATGTTCGGGCTGTCGCTAAAGCAACTTGGGGAGAAGGCGATAACGCACGAGTGCAGTGTTGAAATCAATGAGGGCGATATAGTTTATATCACAGGGCCCTCGGGGTCGGGAAAGAGCGTGCTACTTAGAGAGTTAGAGAATGCTGTGCCGGCGGGGGAGAGGATTAATTTAGATAAGATAGCACTGGCGAGGGAGAAAACGGTGATAGACTGCATAGAGGGCGATTTTTTAGAGGGGCTGAAGGCTCTTAGCACGGCGGGGCTGAATGATGTTTACTGCGTTCTTGGCAGGCCGGCAAACCTGAGCGATGGAGAGAAGTGGCGGTTTCGGCTGGCAGTTGCGCTGGCGAGAAAGATGAGGTTTATCTTTGCGGATGAATTCTGCTCAAATTTAGACAGAGTATCGGCGGCGGTGATTTCATATAACATACGCAAGTTTGCGAAGCGGCAGGGGGTGACTTTTGTACTGGCTTCGGGTCAGGATGATATATTGAGGGATTTGCGGCCGGAGGTGTTGGTTGTTAAGGAGTTGGCTGGGCCTGCGGAGGTTATTTACAAGCGGCATGCTCGGTAAGTCCGCTTGTCCACTCAGGGACGCCTGACGGCGGGGACGCCTTGCGGCGGAGTCCCAAGGACAGCGGAGGGAAAAAAAGGGGGGAAACCCAGGAATTTAACAAATGATTAAGAACGAAAAAATGGTTCTTTTTCAAGGGACCGGAATTTTATCCTTCGGCTCAAGACACCAGAGGATTTTTGCTATTGTGAAAATACAACTGTTTTGTATTTAGCTTGCTACAAGATATGTACAGGATGTTTCCAAGCAAACCGACAGAGTAATTGAAAATAGCAGAAAGTATATAATTTAAGAAAAAACTTAAAAGGGATTAGCCCGGAAGGTAAAATCTTTACAATTAGAGCTAAATTATTATTTAACTCCACAAATTTAGCTTTCTTTTAACAGAGGCTACCAGAACAAACAAGCACAAGATTTACGCTTCAAGCTTCGATTTGTCGATAATCAATCCGCCTGTAAGGCTTGTGTTCATGGGCGCCCAGCTTATGGTGGCTCATCGCATATTCAAGGAAACCATGATGGGTCGTGCTCTCCAGCAGCCACATAAACGCCTGGCCCTGTGCCTCAATCTCTGTGATTATGTGGTCGAGCATAACCGAATCCAGCGCGACAGGGTCTGTCCCAAGCAATAGGGAATTCGGCGATTCCTCTGAAAACGTTTTCCATGGCCTCGGTGCCCAGACGTTGTTGTTCCAGTTGGCAAACAGGGCGTCTGCAATATTTAGCCGCACCTTGTTCCTGATACTGGGTGTGTTGCACAGGTCTGCAATATAACTTCTGTCTCCCATATTCTCGTGAAGGCAGGCGGGCGAGGGAATCGAGCCGAAGTGGTTTTTCATCGCTCCGGTAATCCCGCAACCGTGTCTTTTCATAAGGCACAAATTGAGGATATGGTCCGATTGGGTATATGCCTTTGGCATCCAGAAATTACCGTTTTGTTTGTTTTTGTCCAGAGTGGGTTTGTCTTTCGTAAAAGTCACCGACTCATTTTTGTCCCATGGGTCGCCCCTGTGGTCCACCCATTTGACTTTCGGGAACTTACATCGAGCTTTCATTATCACCGGGTGGAACCAGCGGGAAGCATCCAGAAGGGTAATGTGCTCTTCAGGAATCCCAAGGTCGTTTACGAGGTCGTTTAGAATAACATTGACAAGCGGCATCGTCTGGTCCATTCGGTTAGTGGTGATTTTTTCGTCAAAAGAGGCATTATTCATATTCATCTTGATTGCAAACGTATCGTCTTTAGACAAGTTCGGCAGAAGCTTCCGCCATGCCTGGGCCGCCGACTTCGAATCCGTCAGCTCCCGCAGCCCCCGGTCAAGCATACCTGCCACCACGTCCTCATTGATGTAATCATAGTAGCGTTCTTTGGTCTTTTCAGTTCCGCCGCCTTCACCTGGTTCGACAGTATGGTTCCAGGGTGCGTTGGCACTATAATCCCACGTTTTTGTTGCCTTCGGGTCGTGAATACGGACGATTCTGGGTACGGCAGCGGGTTTCTGCTGGTCGGCTGAAACCGGGCTCAACCACGTTGAGACTACAGCGGCTGTGGAAGCTTCCAGAAAGGTCCTTCTGCTGATAGGAGTATTATTTTTCATCATATCCCTCTTCCTTCGTAATCGAAATAATTTGCCTGACATTTCCCACACGCATGCCTTGATAACATCGTTACGTTTCCTTACTGCCATAAGTTATCAAATCGCTCCCAAAATTACAAGTATTTTCTGGTGTTTCGTGCGG
>CAZTKW010000587.1:0-2910 GCA_964614315.1 uncultured Pirellulales bacterium | reverse complement strand
CAGTTTTTGTCAAACGCTGCTAAGCTATTAAGCAAACGTGGAATTATTCTGATCGGAGATCACTTTATTCCATCATTTGAATCTGATGATGAGTTCCGTGAAAGTGTCGTGAAGTTTTATAAGAGTTTAATAAAAGAACTCCAAGATCACGAAGAGCCCCCTGACGCTATAGATGTCGTCCGACGCTCAGGGCTATATTGCTGGAAAGGTGAATACGAGTACAAAACGTCATTTGAGAGATTTTGGGAGGATATCACAAAGGCTAAATTGGGAGTCATTAGAACGAAGGTTGTCTGGGAGATGTCAGACAACGTCGGGACCTTTGCTTTATGTCTTGTCCCCGACAATCAATTGACCATCAAGCAACGTGTTATTGGGACCTTGGAAGTTGAGCGGAGTAGAAGAGAAGATGTTCGCCATGCACTTCAGATACTGGAGAGGCAAGAGCATGACTCTTCAAAACTTACTATTCTTGCTAACATGTTGAAGTATTATTGTGGCTTTACCGAAGATACCTTCTCTGAGATTGTGTGGATCAATATAGAGCTCGAACTCAGTGTGCCCATTTATAAGGCTGCTAATATGTGGCCTATAGCGATTCTTCACAGAGATGTGCTGTCCGTAACAACTTTCCTTGATCCACTTTTGAATGGAACTGACGCGTGGAACAAAACAGTTGAAGAAAAAAATTGGCTTCCTCTCTCACGAGTAATGGATTATTGGCGTGGTTCTCATGACATCTCATGCCACCTGCTATTTCTACCTAATGCTTGTCACCGGGTAGATGAGTTTAAGAATTGTGAGCTATTTAAGCAAGGCTTTCTTGCTTTGATTTATCCTAGTGGTGGATCAAAAGTAAAATATGTTTTTTCGCATCGTTCCTTAGGAGATAAGGAATTGAATGTGGATGAGGAAATCGGCAAGCGGCAATATTCCCTTTCAGGATTTGTCAAGTGGTTGGAGGAATTCGAAAGTAAAGGTCGGAAAGTAGGTATCTATGCAGGTTATGAAAGTGTTAACGCTGGCATCGATGCCTTAAGTAAAGGGGAACCTTCCTTTCGTTTTTGGATGGCTTTTACGCAGGATGTATCTAAAGAGACCATAATTGGCGTTAGACATTTTGAATACGCCTTCAAAGAAGATTATTTGAATTTGATATTGCAAACCGTGAAACGGGAGGAGGATGTTATTAGTTGGTTTCTTAAGCCGCCAGGTTATGAGCAATATCCTAGAATTGTATGGTTTGATACCAAATTGCCTCCGCCGGGATCCCACAATCCATCGTCAGGCTTATTTCATGAGCATCATAATGAAGTTGCAAGCAGATTCCATGATTTGGTGACCAGAGAGGATATCGTAAGCAGAGGTGAGCCAGCCAAAGCATTCGTTCACTCTATTGGATACACACTAAAAAAGCAAAAGGGTGCTTTTAAGAAATTCCCCGCAAAACGGTTAGTCGCTTTCTTCCAGGCATGCGAGCCACAAATTAGTCTTGAATTGGAAGGCATTGTATCTACAGAAGAGATTGCTTTACCTGTATTGCCGGGGCTTCCTTTCTTACTTGCGGTCCACAAGTTTATGGTCAAGGTATTTAATGAAACACATCAAAAGGACTTTAGATGTGTATTGAAGCCTATTTTTTCGGGTGTAATTGGTATCGTAATTGAACATCTAGGAATAATAGATTATAACCTCTATACTGATTCTGTAAATAAATTATCCGGACCTCAAAAGAAGGGCAAAGAGAAGGATACCGTTGGCGGTGGAGAACTGACACGTGCTTTAGTAGATGCAGCCAGTGCTAAGGTTGATGTAAGCCAATACAAAAAGGGATTATTAATCTCACTCTTTCAGGGAACAGCACAACCTTGTGCAACGCCTTTCTATGATGATCGATATATTGGTCTAGCTTGGCAGTACACACAGCAATGAACTTATTATGTTGCAGTGATGATATCTCAAAACAATACAGTAAATGTATATGAGATTGCTATATTATAATAACGTTGATGAAAAATATCTCGGACTCAAAAAGCCTTTGTCATTAGCCTGCGATAATCTAGGCATTGTGTTCGAGAAGTGGAGCGATAACAAGGCCAGTGATTGGATGTGTAACTATGACATAGGTGTCTTCCATGGTGAGCCCTACAATAAAGAGGACCGTTATACTATATCCGAGATAATGGACCCGAAGTTATTGTCGAGTGACGGGTTAGTGGTTTTATACGTGAGCCGATCGGAATTGCCAGTAAAAAAAGAAATGATAGAGTTCTCAGATGTCAAAACAGGTCTCGTGGGAAGGCGGTATGTTCTGAATATTCTAGACACGATAGGATGTGGTTTGACTACCGAAGATGGCAACGCTACAAAATTATGGGAATCATTATTGAAGCTTCTGAAAGACCATAGCGCAGTGCAAGCACTTGTCGATAACGATCTATCCCAAAGCAATGTTCTAGAAATGAGACGCTACTTCTGCAAGCGACGTCTAGTTTTCCTCAACTGCCTTTGTGTAATGTGTCAAAAGTATCTTATATTACATTTCCCTAACCCACTTGATGCTCGCGGGATTATTAGGGAAGCTCTCGACACGATGGGCTGGACGAATTCGATTGCAGGACAAGCAGATTCAGCCTTGATGCAGAATTTTCATGAGAACAAACTTGGCACGGAGAAACCATCTTGGTGGCAGAGTATATTATGCATGCCCCAGATAAAAAACATTGATACCCAAAAAAACTTGCTAACACAACACATTCTTGAAGAGTGGGACGATACTGAGCTACCTAATGAAGTATCTCGATTGGTTGACGCCATCTTTTCGCAGGAACAGATGGAAACTACTGAACTAATTGCACAAGCATTTATTGTAATCGCTAAACGTCTTGAGCCGAATACCATATGACCTTT
>CAZTKW010000586.1:0-2918 GCA_964614315.1 uncultured Pirellulales bacterium | reverse complement strand
CATTATATTGATTTGCCGTCCCAATTGCCTGCAGGCCGAATTCATAATAGTCTGTGCTTTATAAATTCTTTCGAGCATAATAGTCCAAACCTATCCCGAAATTTTATTCGATGTATCATTAAAAGCGTCGATTTCCGCAAGAAGCTGCCATGTCTTTTTGGCTTCTTCCTCGTCAACAAGAGAGATAGCGAAACCGGCGTGTATCAGCACCAAATCACCAAGCTTCGCTTCCGGCAGCAGTGAAGTCTTGGTTTTCCAGCGGTTGCCCATCGCATCGACAACCGCATTATCACCCTCCAGTTCCACTATTCTTGCCGGTATCGCCAAACACATAAATCAAACCTCATCGTTCACCGGATATGAAGCGAAAATTACGGATACGCTTCACTGGTTACGATTAACTAAATTGACCGCAATTGCAGCCTGTCCTAAGGATATTCCCCCGTCATTAGACGGGACATCTCGATTAAATAATACGCAAAAATCGTTTTTCTTCAAGAGTTTAATCAAACGATTTATCAAATATCGATTACAAAACACTCCGCCGCTTAAGGCAACGGTATTCAATTCTTTAACTTCTCTGGATTTTTTTGCCATCTCTAACAGGGCGGCAGCCATCGTATTATGGAACTTTGCCGAAATAATCCCACGCCTTTCGCCTTCCTGAATGTCGCCAATAAGCTGTCTTACCATTTTACTCAAATCAAGCTCTACCGCCCTGCCGCCGCCATTGATAAGTTCGAAATCATAGTGCTCTTCGATACCGGAGGCAATAATTGCTTCCAGAGCCATCGGAAGTTGAGCCTCGAAATGATTGTAGCTGCCCAGCCCGACCATAGCGGCAACCGCATCGAAAACCCTGCCCATACTGGAAGTCTCGACAGTGTTAATTTGTTTTTCGATTTGCTCTAATATGACCTGAGCTTTTTCATTTCCATCCGGCTCAATTCGCTCAAAAAGCCATCTGAATTTGCTAACTTCGAAATCACTCCCATAAGTTTGTTTTAACAACCCCACAAGCGGCCTTATAGCTTCTTTACTTGATTTGTCTGCACCTGCCAGAGAGTAATAAGCCAAATGCCCGAACCTTTCAAAATCACCCAGCGATGCTATCAGACACTCACAGCCCCAAATCGCCCCGTCAGTGCCGTACCCGGTCCCATCGGCTGAAAGCCCGATGACAGGCCCTTCAAGTTCGTGTTCAACCAAAACTGAAGCAATATGTGCCCAGTGATGCTGAACCCGGATAATTCTTGCCTCCGGTATCGAAGATGCGTATTGCGTGGATAAATATCCGGGATGAAGGTCACAGACCGCAACCTTCGGCTCAATCTCAAACAGCCTGCCTAAATGCTCAATTGAACCGATATAGTGATGATAGACTTCTGCATCCTCCAAATCGCCTATGTGTTCGCTGCAGATAAGCTGATTTTGTTTCGCAAAACAAAAAGTGTTTTTCAAATCTCCCCCAGCCGCAAATATCTCTTGCTCGCATTTTTTCTCAGTAACAATTGGTGTCGGTACATATCCCCTTGCCCTCCGCAGCAGTACCGGCCGCTCGTCAACAATATGCACAATTGAATCGTCAACCTGCCGGTAAATCTCCCTGTCATGCATCAAAAAAGCATCCGCAACCGAACCCAATCTCTCCAGCGCCAACTGATTGTCGCAAATCAGCGGCTCATCTGAAATATTCCCGCTGGTCATCACCAGAACTTCAATATCTTTCGCAAACAATAGATAATGCAGCGGTGCATAACATAGCATAAAACCGTAGGTGCTCACGCCTTCGGCGACGCTCTCCGCTATGGCTGAATTTTCTTTCTTTGGCAGTAAAACAATCGGGCATTGAGGACTTCTCAGGACATTCTCTGCTAATTCGCTTACATCTGCATACTGTTTTATTCCTTCAATCGAACCAGCCATCATCCCAAATGGTTTATGGTCTCTTCGCTTGCGCTCTCGCAGTCTCTTTACTGCTTCATTATCAAGTGCATTGACAGCCAAATGAAAGCCGCCAATACCCTTTATAGCCACAATTTTTCCATCTAAGAGCAATCGCGCCGCTTCCATAATTACTTCATCGGTTTGAGTTTTTACCTCTCTGCCCTTACTGTCCGTCAGCCAAATCTTCGGCCCGCACTTACTGCAGGCGACCGGCTGGGCATGAAAACGCCTGTCAGTTACATCACTGTATTGAGCAGCACATTTGTCGCACATCCCAAAGGCCGTCATCGTGGTATTGGGCCTGTCATAAGGTATGTTTTTGACTATTGAATACCTCGGCCCGCAATTCGTGCAGTTTATAAAAGGATACCCATATCTGAAATCATTTTCATCACCCATCTCTGCAAGGCAGTCCCGGCAAACAATCATATCAGCCGTAACCTGTGACAGCGCCGCACCCTCCGAATCGCTGGCCTTGATAATGAATTTATTTTCGTCCTCGACAACAGCTATATCAACCGCCTCACAGCTTTTTATCTCTGCCATTGGCGGCTCATCATCACCTCGCAGCCGAACTAAAAATTCCGCTATTTTCTCTTCCCCCCCCTGCAGCTCTACTGTTACCCCCTTTGTATCGTTATAGACAAATCCATAAAGCCCCAAACTCCCAGCTATCCTAAACACAGCCGGTCGAAAACCCACTCCCTGCACACGCCCTGTGATGAATATTCTTCGTCTTTTGTTCAAAATTCTTAACTTTATCTCTTAATGCCGTCGATAAGTATTCTTGAATGAAACTAAAACTATTATACTTAACGGTACGAAAAAGACAATCGCCTGTTCAATTACCGCCGGCTGCAAAACCGGGCAAGAAAAATTTATTTGCCAAAAACTGTTTTGTCTGTTAGTATTGCTGTACTTCGGGGCCTTAGCTCAGTTGGGAGAGCGCTTGCATGGCATGCAAGAGGTCG
>CAZTKW010000585.1:1816-2923 GCA_964614315.1 uncultured Pirellulales bacterium | reverse complement strand
AAGTTTACAAAAATGGGAAAAAAGAAATACATTATCCTTTCACTAAAAAAGATGGCAGTCCTAAATATGGAATACTTACTACTATTATTTACGAGAACATGCCAAGAAATTTACCGAGAGGTTTCTTGAAAAGTTACTCAACGGGTCTTGGGTTCACAAAGATTTACAATCCGCTGATCTATAACATTCAGGATAAATATCCAGACGTAAAATCGATAATTGTTTCAAACTCCCAAAAAAGTACAGTAGATGGAAACAAAATAATTTTGAGCTGGCAGGAGCTAGATAAAAATTATGACAAAATTGATGTGTTATTTAAAAAACATAACAGTGAGAAGAAAGTTTTAGCAGTAAGAATTTTGTCTGAGATATTTCCAAGTAAATTCAATAAAAGTAAATCAAAGTATATAAAAAATTCTTTAAGTACATATTTAAACAATACTATTTGTAACATTGAAGAGTTTTCCATTAAAGACATTCAATCCACAGTTGAATTGTTTACTGCGGTTGCAAAGGAGAAGGAAATTGTTGAAACAATAAAGACACTGAAAACCAAAGAAGTAATAGAGGAATACTATTTAGAAGAAGTTTTAGGGGAATTTAAAAAACAGCTTAAACAGAAAACCGAAACATCAAAATTAGAGGAAAATTGGCAAGAATTTTTTGAGGGTTACAGTTGGATTTTCTCCCAACTTTTCGCGTCTCCAGTTTTACATTTTGCTTCCAAAGCTTACGTTGGTGGTAAAAAGGTTGATAACAAAAATGGGAAAATTACAGATTTTATTTACAAAAACGAACTAACGAATAATATGGCGTTGATCGAGATTAAAACCCACTTGACGCCACTCTTGCAAAAGATTCCATATCGAGGCAAAGATGTTTTTAGTATTAACAAACATTTGGGGGGAGCAATTGCACAAGTGCTTGATCAGAAACACAATTTACTAAAAGACTTTAATGCTGTTTTTAGTGGTAGAGAAGAAAAGGCTTTTAATCCCAAATGTATTGTTGTTATTGGTCAAATAAATTTGCTTAAAAAAGAGCAAAAAATGAGCTTTGAATTGTTTCGAAGTAATTGCAAAGATGTCCATATTGTAACCTTCGACG
>CAZTKW010000585.1:0-1806 GCA_964614315.1 uncultured Pirellulales bacterium | reverse complement strand
AAATAGAAAACCTTTTATATATTTTATCTGGAAAGAAGAAAAAAAATTAAGGTTCTAAATTATGGAAAACCAATCATTAATTAAATGGCATGCTCAGGAATTGTGTAAGCTTTTGTTGCAAGACCCTAATAATCCACTAACAAATCCAGTTGCAAAAGACTTAGAAGCATATATTTTAAATAGTTTGCCATTTAAAAATATTAAAGCCAAAGCACCTGAAGCAACCAAATAACGCTCGAATTACATTATTAGATTTGACGACAAGTACGGGTTTGGATATTATATGGACGTTGAAGGGAAATATTCAAATAATGAAATGGTTGTGCTGACAATAAGATGGAATACGTGTTATGCGGGAACCTCATAAACAGAAATTAGGCACACGAGATGAAGAAGAAAGACCATAGTATCCGTAATAGCGTAATCGCAACGCTAATCGCAACGCTAATCATTGCCATAGTCAAGCCTCTTCGCGATATCGCTCTCGTTTTTATGAATATGATTTTGGGAGTAATCCTCGCGCTTGCGAAACATCTTGTGACGGCAGCCTCCGTGCCTTGGTGGATGATCTATGCTGTAATTGGTGTTCTCCTGCTCCTGATATGGCGCACGGCAAAAGGAGTATTTAAAGAGTTGGCAACTGACGCCACCAAGCAAACTCATCTTGTCTATACCACCGACCGTTTTCACGGACTAGTGTGGCGATGGTTGATGAGGTCTAATGGTCAACCCTACAACATTGCGACCTTTTGTCCGCGCTGCGACATGCAACTTCATCCAGCCTCCAACGGATATGGATACTCAACGCAATTTCACTGCGACAAATGTGAGTTCACAAGCAAAGTGATCGAGATGGAGCCGATGACGCTTGAGGATTGGGTAATTCGAGAAATTCAAAGAAAACTGCGCACAAATGAATGGAAAAAAGGACTGCAGAGCCAATGATTCGATACGTATTTTTCAATGACAGCGCACGGGCATTGAAAGACGGTCACTCTGGTCGTTGAAAAGCAAATTGAGAATGCATAAAGGGAGTTTTTTGAGAACACTTGGCCTGAGCGCGGCAACGGCCAAGATAGCGTAGAACCCCGCCCTTCGACTTCGCTCAGGATAAACTCACTTAATAAGTGATGAGATGCAGGTAAGAGAGACCCCCGGCGGAGCCGATAATAGAAACCCCCGGCGGAGCCGTTAATAGAAACCCCCGGCGGAGCCGAGGGCTAATTCAACAGCGTAAAACGAATTGATTCAACAGCGTAAAACGAATTGATTCAACAGCGTAAAACGAATTAATTCAACGGCGTAAGCAAATTGGGGGAAAAGATGAAAGACAATGAAATTTTGGAAATCCCTATAAAAGGCTTACTGGGACAGGGGCTGCTAAAGGAAATTCCAGGATTCGAGACAGTTGCGTATATTGTGAGGAACATCGTGCCCCAAGGAATTGTTTTCGATAGATAAACCCCCTAACGCCCTTTGGGGTTAAGGGGCTAAACATTTGAGGGCTTTGCCCTCATTGGGGAGTAGGATTCACAACATGTGAGGTTTTAAATCACGTAAGGGGATTGAAAGTGGCAGGAAATTCTTGACTTAATTGGTTGTCGGGGCTACCTTACCTTCAAAATAAATCTTAACAACTTTAATTACTCACGGCAGAAGGTTGAGGGACAGATAAGTAAAAGTAATTCAATGTGGGAGTAATAAAAATGAAGTTGGCAGCTAAAAGCGTGTTGACTGTCTTGTTTGTAATGGTTGTTTGTGATATTGCATGTGCCGGCAGCGAACAAGAGCTTTATGTCGGCTGGG
>CAZTKW010000584.1:567-2935 GCA_964614315.1 uncultured Pirellulales bacterium | reverse complement strand
TATCACAACTCAAGCCTTTTTCAATCTATCCCCAAACTTTGGGACGATACTAAAAAATTGCACACCCGATACACAAACCATTTCCAATGTTAAAATGGGCGGATTTTTGCGGGGGAAAATTCCGGTCTCAAAATGAGGAATATTAAAATGTTAAGATGGAGAAGATAGGGAGAGTGGGAAAGAAAAAAATAGAAAAGGAAAAAGGGGGGTGTCCTGTAAGATTCTGTGGATTGGTTTAGATGCTTTTCCTTCTCACCATCACCGTCGCTGAAAGTTCCGCGGAGGATATTCTTTGTACCGTTTATAGTAATCTTTTAGTAATTCGGTCTCTGCCCGTTTTAGGGATTTTGCGGTCCTAAAATGTTTATAAGAAATTTTGATGCCGCCATAGTGGGTAATAATGTAACGGTATAAAGGCGAATTTCCACCAGAATAAAAAGCCTCAGCAAACGGCATATACCTTTTATACAAAGTCTGCTTGGTTTGGCCGATGTATACGATATTGCTTTTTGATTTAACTCTTGGTATTTTTTTTTACAGACAAAGACATATAAGACATTAGAGGCGTCCTTTAGGCCCAGACTGTGGTACCTTCCTGCGCTAATGGCGGTAAAGCCTCTGTTAGGCTCTGGGATATCGCATTCGCCATAGTTGTTGCCTCCCCATGCAACGAGCGAGCCATCGGCCTTAATGCCCAGACTATGGTTTATACAAACCGGTAAGAACCTGCCAAAGTTTCAGCTGTGGCTAAAATCTCCAGATAAGCTGAATGCCGTATTCCCAAGTTTCGTTTGCGGGTTCATAACCTCCAAGCACTAGGTCTGACTTGTCTATGTCCCAATAGCGGATGAAAGGCTCAATGATAAAGTCTATGTTTGGACCTATCTTTGGATGGTGCTTTTGGAATTTGATAGAACCCCGCAAGCCATAACCTGAACTCTGGTCGTTTTCGATGTCAGGATAAATAGGATCAAAGTCGCTCAAGTGCGAGTTCTGTTGTCCCCAGAGGAAGAGGTCATACTCTATAGTTGCTCCGAAAGACCAGCCATTTTTTAAGTTGCCAATAGTCTTGAATCCTATTGGAATATAGAAATAGTTTGATTCCCTTTCATATTGAAAATCATCATTGAGGTATCTGTAGCCAATGCCAGCGTAAAGTGTGTCCATTCTGGTTTCTTTCAGGAAATCAGGACCCAGCAGCAGTCTAAGTTCCACTGTATAGTCATCTATGTCGTCGATTCTTAATGGTGTCCCACCCATAGTCTGCCCGTCATAATCAACTTTACCAAGGGCAAATCTGCCTTCGCCGCTCCACATCCACTTATCATCCGGTGCGGATTGCCCTGGTGACGCGGGCACCCAGTCGCGAGAAGTGTACGCAGAAGCCACTCCGTAGAACATACCCTCCCATTCCAAGTCAAAACCTGGTTCTTCGTACCTGTAATAGTATATTTCAGGCCCTATTTCCCAGTTCTTCTTTTGAAGCGACTCTACTAAAGTAGCGGGTTCGTCCTGACCACTCGCAACCCCCACAAACACAAAACATATTGTCAATGCTAATAACTTTTTCATCACTTCTTTCTCCTTTCCCCAAAGACCATAAAGTTTGTGTGCCAGAGAACGTTATAGTGGCACTTTCCAAGTTCTTTGCTTAGCCAGGAAGATAATATAGGCTTTCATTGGATAAAAAAAGGGAAATATTAAGAATTCTTTGGGTATATTAATAATTATTATGATGTAAGACTTGTAACTATTTGCTTCTAATGAAGTTATGGTATATATAAACAGATGAAAATAGTTTAAAAAGGCGAAAAAATGACTCGTTTTATTGTGTGTTTTTGTAAAAAATTGCACACCCGATACAAATACTACTTTCAATGTTAAAATGGGTAAGTTTTGAAATGCTGCTCAGTGAAAGCCCATATCAATCCAACTATTTTGGTACACAGGCTGGATTACCAGGGGTCATGTCACAGTCGATAAGCCAGTTTGATGCTGTTATAGCAAAGTCAAGAAAATCTACTTTACAATCGTTATTCACATCGCCCTTAAGATTATAGAGACAATCATATAAAAACAAGACCCAAACCGCTCCCCTGTTATAACCTCCATCGTCATCCAATTTAGCACCTACAGCGATGTCGGTTACGCCGTCACCATCTAAGTCGCCCAGAGAAGCTACCGAAGTGCCAAAGCTATCATATTCATCCAAGTCACCCGTGAAGTTACCTTCATTATCACTTATTTTCACATACCCTTTAACAGTACCATCGCTCTTTAGGAATAATATCCAAACTGAACCTGTGTAGGGTTCTACCTCCCCGATTTCTCTGGCTCCCACCGCTATATCTATAATACCGTCACCGTC
>CAZTKW010000584.1:0-557 GCA_964614315.1 uncultured Pirellulales bacterium | reverse complement strand
CTTGATCTCGGTGTCGCCAATCGGAACATGATTTGTCCATCTGTAATCCTCGTTCCACAGGCCGACTTGGTTATTCCACTCAGTTGATGCAAATGCACCGCTGGATATAAAACACACTAACAATACAATAAAATAAACCAAACAAAATAAATTAGAGATACATGATTTAATACTTATTCTATACAGAACAAAATTATAAAAGAAACAGTATCCAAACTGCCCCTTTAGCATCTCCACCATCATTATCACCGTACGCACCTACAGCAACATCTGTCACGCTATCTCCATCCAAATCACTTAAGGAAGCTAAAGAACAACCAAAGTTATCATAATTATCTAAAGCTCCACCAAAGTTGCCTTGAATATCGCTAATTTTTTGATGGGACTTAACTTCTCCATTTGGATCCAAAAAAAGCACCCAAATTGCACCTCTCCAATTTCCACCATCGTCATCCCCACGGGCACCCACAACAATATCACCAACACCGTCACCGTTTAGATCCCCTAGTGAAGCAGCCGAACAACCAAAAAAATCGCTATTGTCCAAGATGCCAGCA
>CAZTKW010000583.1:0-2948 GCA_964614315.1 uncultured Pirellulales bacterium | reverse complement strand
GATGGTGCTGCCTTCAAGGGGACTAAATTGGTTTTCAAAAAAGCACGTTCATAACTTTGTCAGGGAAGTTTTTGAATATAGAGGCGTTCCCCTTTATGTGTTGGCGACAGGGCAGGCAACTTCTAATAATATTTCATGGTTTGCACAGAATCGTAATATCGAGTATCTGTATTTTAGTGGGCACGGTCATTTTAAAGTAGATGAAGATGAAAATGTTTTAAGAACTCACGTTAAATTAAAAGATGGTTATTGTTTTTCAGTTAAACTTTCAGATTATGCAGACCCTAATACAGCTCCATCTTGGATTGAAAAACTTCCCGGAAATCATGAAAAAACAGGTAAAAGTTTCGCCACATTAGGCTTCCCGCAATCTCAAAACTTAAAATTTGCTTATTTTGACAGTTGTTATACCGGCAGGCTCAAGATTGATGGCAATGGGGACTTGGTTGAAGGGCAACCAGGTTTCAATGGCATTCTCGACGCCCCTCTTAGTGATATTAGCTTGGCTCTGGGAATTTATGGCACCGAGCTTTATCCTGAATTTTTCCAGGGATGGTATGATGAATGCGTCGCAAGGAGACTTCCTCAATCCACTTTTGGGAAATTTACTATCGATGAATTTACAAAGTTTAAACAGGGAGATAGCTTGTGGACAGCCATAGATTATGCTAAAGAAGAATCTACTCCAGATCCACGAACACTTGAAGACCCTATGGAGCATTTCAGGCTAAAAGGGGCTGGTGATATGACAGATTTAAAAATTGAATAAATAAGGGATGATTATGAAGACTAAATTACTAATAATAAACTCGGTAAGCCTGCTATTTTTGATAGGTTGTGCTGAAGAAGCAACACAAAAACAATCAAGAATATGTAACTGTGAAGAGTTAAGAGATGTTTGGATATCTATCGGACAGGACGATAGTCCAAGTATAGTTTCTGGCGAAGAAGAAACATTAGACTGGATGGAATTTGGGCAAATGTTATTCTGGACAGCGGGCTGTAACTCATGCGTACCACACTCTTCAGGTGGATGGATAAGTTGTTATCAGTTAAGTGATACCTTAGATGAACTTGCTGGAGAAAAAGTTCAGAGAATAATTTTTTGTGAAAAAGATACTGAAAATACCGATGAGTTTTCTGCTGTCTTTGAGGTTCCGCAAAAAGCATTAAAAAAGACCGTGAAATTACTGGAAGAAACTGCTGATATAGCACGACAAAAGGGATATCCTGGAAATGCTATTTGGGATATGACCCAAATGGAAATTGTTACGGACAAAAGCAAATATCTGGTGGCGACCAGATGGGATTCTGAAAAGATATATTGGAGTGACTGGAGATCTTATGAGCTAAGAGAATACCTTAGAAAATATGGATTTGACGGCCCTGAAGGAGGTTCCGAACCTCCAAAGCGGTAAGAACCATGAAAGGATAATAACCTATGAAAAATATATTGATTGTGAGTTTCGCTATACTACTTGGAATTGCGGGTTGCACTGCGTATAAACCCAGCCCTTCATCAACCGAATGTATTGGTTGTGAAAGGTTGAGAACTTTCTGGAAAAATCTCGAAGAACAAAACATCCAGAACTTAGTCTTTTTCGATGAGGATAGCAATGAACCCATCGACGAGGTTACATTGAAAGAATTCAGAGAGGGGATACCTTACATTGTAGGCTGTTACGAAGAATGTAGACCTTATCCTCCATCATGCGACTGGGTTGAATGCTATAGCTTTACAAAAGAGGTTTGGAAATGTCTTGAAAAAGAAAAGATTCGAAAGATTGTTTTCTGTAAAGGTCTCGGTTGCGATGAGCCACCAGAAAATTGGAAAACAGGACTAGAGATTATTAAGCCAGAAAGAATAAGAGAAACTATGAAACTGATTCGGAAAGCGAAAACGAAAACAATGAAGAAAGAAGAAAGATTTGCTAACTGGGATGCCGTTGGCGGAAGCCTAGACCGAATGAGAATAATCACAAATGTACATAAGTTTATCATACACATCTATTGGGATAGTGAGGAAGTACGTGGTGTGGATTGGACATCCTATAAGCTAAGCAAGAAACTAAAAGAATGGGGATTTCCCGAACCCAAATGAGTGGATACTTGGAGCGCAGAAAGACCAGTGAGGATTCCCTTGAGCCTGGATACGGGAAGGGATAGTACAATGAAAAGTAAACCTGAACGGATAACGCCGCTTATTGGAATTTTTCAATCCTGCTCAATATCGGATATAGTTAAGATGAAATTTATCAGAAGGAAAACGGTCTGCTGTTTCTTATTTTTATTCTTTTGGGTTTGTTGTGTAACGAGCAGCCATTGTTTCGGAGCGAATGGCTCAAATCACACTGTCAGCAATACATCTGCTGCCGATTCCAACTGTATAAAAACAACAGTAACAGGAAACACCGATTTTGCCTTTGCCCTTTATGGCAGATTAAAGGATGACCCAAACGTAACTGCACCCAAAGGTAATTTATTTTTCTCGCCATACAGCATCTCAACTGCCCTTGCGATGACTTATGGCGGCGCTCGCGGCGAAACGCAGAAGCAAATGGCGGATGTCCTGCATTTTACATTGCCAAGGCAAAATCTCTACTCAGCATTCGGCGCCCTCCAAAAACAACTTGTCCAAAAAGACAAATCGCGCGGTTACCGGCTATTACTTGCTAATTCCCTTTGGGGACAAAAGGGTGAACCTTTCCTAAAAGAGTTTTTGGATTTGACTGGATATTATTATGGGGCAGGTCTCAGCCAGCTTGATTTTGTTAATGAAACGGAGCAATCCCGGCGGACAATCAATAGCTGGGTTGAGGAAAAAACAAACAATAAAATTAAAGACCTTATTCCGCCGGGCGGCGTTGACGAACAGACAGCGCTGGTTCTTACCAATGCGATATACTTCAAAGGCGAATGGAAGACCAAATTCAGTTGGTGGAAGACCA
>CAZTKW010000582.1:0-2952 GCA_964614315.1 uncultured Pirellulales bacterium | reverse complement strand
ACGCCAGAAGTATGTCGTATCGTTAGCCATCGTACCGGTATCAAATGTCGTTGCTGTCTGGTTTCCCTGAGAGGCACCTGGGCTGGAAGTACCGAAGTACACATCGTGACTTGTTGCACCAGAGCCTGCTGTCCAGCTTAGATCAGCTGTTGTGCTGACATCTGCAGCACTATTAGCCGGGCTTGGACTGCTTGCCTGTCCCGGAGGTGAGCCGGCAGCTTCGGTTGTGAAACTCCAGATATTGCCGGTAGTTGTGCCCTGGGCGTTGATCTCATCGATTCGCCAGTAGTATGTTGTACTGTTGCTCAGTGTGCCAGGGTCGAATGTTGTTGCTGTCTGGTTGCCCTGCATTTCGCCAGAATCGGGCGTTGAATCGGTGCCGAAGTAAACATCGCTTGATGTCGAACCATAACCTGCAGTCCAGCTAAGGTCGGCAGTGATGCTTACGCCAGTAGCACTATTAGCCGGGCTGGGATTAGTTGCCTGACCGGGCGGCTGTGGTTCACCACTAATATCGGCTCCTATATCAGTGCCATCGCTGGCAGCATTTTCACCTGCGCTGCCGGTCGCAAGTCTATAGTCTCCATTGGCATAATCCACAAAAGTAGGTGCCGATTGTATCGAGTCGGCATCGAGACCTGTAGCAGTTCTCCAATCAGTTAAGTCATATCGAGTGCTATGTTCTCTGAAGACCAGAGATGTGTCAGGGTCGTAAACAAGATTATAATTTGCAGTCGTATAGTGGGTGCCGGTGCCATAAGGCCATATTGTGAATGAGGCGAGAGAAGATTCCGCAGAATTATAAAGCAGGTTATCTTTCACATCAGTATATCTTGCACCGCGATCCGTAAATGCACTTGGTTGATATAACACAATTCCCCCATAACAATCCACTATTGTATTGTGAACAATGCTTGTATAAAAAGAACCAACAGTGTCCCAGCTTCCGTTCTCATGGTAAATACGAATTCCATGTGCTCCGGTGTTGTAAATAATATTGTTCTCAATAACGGTATTGTCAGTCGCTATATTCATGCCGTAACTGTACATATCGTAGATAATGTTATTCCTTACTGTTGGACTATTGGAGCTGCCTGTCACACCATGTTTATAATGAACCCCTACCTGGCAATTATACATTTCGTTGTCTTCTATAACAACATCGTTATTGCCACGGAAGATTTCTACACCGGCGCCCCTGTCGGTAGTTTCTGTATGGAGTATGTTGTTTCTGATAAGAACGTTTGAATTTCCAGTAGCGAGATACAGAGCTCCTGTGTTAGTATTAATTCGTATTTCACCTATATCACAGTTTTGGACGGTGATGTAGGAAGTGGGGACGGTCATACCAGTAATGCCAATCATTACTCCTGCCATCGAACCTCTTCTAATGTTAAGGCCGTCTAAAGTAATATAATGCACCTTATCTATATCGAAGACAGGATTCATCCCATTATCTATTCCTTCAAAACCACCATCGACTACAACAGTCTCTCCCGGATATGCTTTAATGACAATGGGGTCGCTTGCAGTACCAGAATTGGCAAGTTTTATGTTATACTCATTATATGTTCCGCCACGAATATAAAGTGTATCCCCAGCAGCAAGCCTGTTGGGATTTACTGTGGTGGATGGACATTTATATGAACCCCCACAAGTGGCAAAGGAAATAGTCGCCCATGGTTCACTAATTGTACCGGGATTACTGTCATCACCGTCTGTTGCGACATAGTAGTCGGTAGCCACGGCCGGTGCCGAGAACATACTCAGCACTACAACAAAAGCCATTAAAAAAGATAATTTCTTAGACATGATCTGCCTCCTTAAAAAAATGATAAAATTTTGACGCTTTCAGCTTCACTCAAATACTGAATCGCCGTACCATTAATCGCTCAAAATGCACAAACTCATTGCTGCAAAATAATTACAGCGTATACTACCGTATATTTGGAAGTTTCGAGGATACTCCTCCGAAATTTCGCATATTTGCATTGTAAGCTATATATCTCCCCCCCCCCCGACTTTTGTCAAGTCTTTTTTATTTTTTTTCAATAGCAGCTATTGACACAGAGTCTTGACAGCCACCGCACATAAAAAAGCGTGGCGGTTTTTTGGCCGCCACGCTTGAAAAAACTTTGCTTACAGCACTTCAGATATCACTGATACTATTGAGAGGTACCGGTGATTTCGACGTCGTCAATATAGGCGTATTCGTTAGCCCTATTTGCATTTGTGCGGAATCTTATCTTGAAATCAGCATTGTTGTCGGCACCGGAGCCACAGGTTTTATCCTGCGAAGCCCATGAGGTGGCTTGTGTGGCTTCAAGCTCATTCCACTGTGTTCCATCGTGATACTCAATATATAGATACTCTCCAGAATCGAGACCTTTGGTCTTGCGTACATACTTAACGTGGATAGAGGTGAAACCTGCGGTGCTGATAGCTTTTTCCATCCATGCAGTTCCTTTTACAGCGGCGCCATAGGTTCCGGTGTATTCTGCTTTGTCAGAGGCACTGGCGTTACCTGATGTTGTCCAGCCGCCGGTTACCAAGTCACCGCTTTCGAAGCCGTCAGTCCAAGGCAAAAACCCAGTAGCTGACTCAGTTGTAAAGCTCCAGAGGTTACCTGTAGTTGTACCTGCGGCATTAACCTCGTCGATACGCCAGTAATAAGTCGTATCGTTGGCCATTGTGCCGGTATCGAATGTAGTAGCTGCCTGGTTGCCCTGGAACGTTCCGGGGCTGGAAGTGCCGAAGTAAACATCGTGAGAAGTTGCGCCCGAACCGGCTGTCCAACTCAGGTCGGTATCTATGGCTATGTCAGAAGCGCCGGTGCCCGGACTCGGACTGGAGGCCTGGGCGGGTAGTGCAACGATGGTCGTGAAGCTCCAGACTACTCCCGTGGTCGTGCCTTCGGCATTGATTTCATCGATACGCGAGTAGTAGGTCGTA
>CAZTKW010000581.1:0-2957 GCA_964614315.1 uncultured Pirellulales bacterium | reverse complement strand
GCGGCGCTCGCCCCATCGATTTCACCGCCGATATCAAGGAGGTGGAGGGCAAGCCGCTGGCCAAGCGCGGCCGCATCCCTGGCGTCATCGCCAACCCCCGCCTCCATCGAGCGATCTAAGGGCACGATTCGTTCTCCTTATTGACTTTTGCCCGTTCCCTTCTAAAATAAGGCTGCTCTGCTTGTCGTAACAGGCCGAAAGGCAGCCCCAGTATGGGACGATGGAAGGCCTGGGGCCCGGGGTCACAATAGACGCCCCTGTTGCGCTTTCTCTTTCTCCACCGGTGCCTTGGCGAACGCGGATGCTGGCAGCGGCAGCCTTTCAAGTGCACGCGGCTCTACCTTGATAGCCCCAGCCCCGTAGGACTTGCCCACCAGTCGCAAATTGGCTTGTGTTTCTGCATGGCGCAGAACATCCCACAGTCTGCGAATGAAGCCAGGGTCGTCCCGATGTGGATACACACAAATGAACCCGGTCAAGGCTACCACCCCCGCAGTGTTCCGTATGAACCGAGCATTGCGGCGACCCAGATACGCAAACAGGATGGGTGGGGCTCGGCGCACCTCCATCTTGTACCAGGGACGCCGTGAGGCGATGAGTGGTCTTGTATTGAGTCCCATCTGCTCTCCCCGCTCTAGGTATTTCACTACAGCCGGAGGGAACTCATCCAGCGGTCGGCCATCTGGGGCAAAAAGTAGCGTCGGTCTGCCTTTCTCCTCAAGTGCGCGAAGGGTTGCAGAGCTTAACTCATCGCCAGGCACGTCACGGGTGCGCCCGATTGCGGGAACCAGGAACTCATGAGGTATCCCCAGGGTAGCCGCCTGCCCAGGCGTTAGGAAGAAGAACTCGTTAGCCCCTGTGGCAATGCCCCGCATCGTTCTGGCAAAATCCCCCAAGGTTGGGCGCGTAGCCTGCCCCTCCACGGGTGGTCTTGAGAATCCACTGGCCAAGCCCTCCGCTAATGAGCGTTGATACACCGAGATTGGGTGCCGTGGCGGTCCAGCGAGTTCTGAGCGCGCCCATTCCTTCAGTTCTGCGGTCTCAGCCTCAGTACATACGACCCAGAGGAAGTGCTCCCGCGGCTTGGCATTCCTAATCATGAAGATAATCGCATTAGTGTCTACACCTGGAAACGGAGAGGCTTGTGGAGCAAACGTCACCACGGCCTCCAGCCGATAATTGCTAGTAATCCATTTCCAGAGGGCTGGCGCAAAAACCCCCTCGCAGGTATCGGCTGGCATGATGAATGCCAGCCGGCCATCCGCATCCAATAGTTGCAGGGCACGAAGCAGGAAATAGATGTGGAGTCCCGCTCGACCGTCAAGGGGTGCACCAATGAGCCCCGCACCGAACCTTCTCAGCTGGCTTTTCGTGTCGCTGGGCAACCGATGGTGCCGAATGTAGGGCGGATTGGCTACAATGGCCTTGAACATCCCCTTAGGCGGACGCAGGACAAAGTCGGTTATCTCAACATGCGCCAGGTCGCTCTCGGTCAGCTCACTGTGTAGTGCTTGTTGTAGCGCGTTTGCGTCAATTTCCGTGCCTACCAGGCTGAGCCCCCTGTCGCTTTCACTTGCTATGGCCTTAGCAGCACGGAAGAACGCACCTGCTCCCACAGCGGGGTCAAACACATGGTCAGAACCACCCCCGACAGCGTACGCAACCATAGCTTCGGCAACCCAAACAGGCGTCCAGAACTGACCCTTTTGTCTGAGGGCCTCTCGCGCAAGCCCAGCCCTGGGAAGCTTCTCAGAGTACACGAAGGACCATCGGTCAGTTCACGTGCCTATCTTCTGCACTACGCAAAACGCGCAAGGCCTCCGGGGCAAGTGCTAGCGCGCCTCCCTGGAATCTCACGTAGGGTAGAATGTGCCCGTTCTTGTCTTCTATGTAGTCAGGCACGAGAGTCGGCTCCTCGCGGGCGGTGCCCACCGGATAAGCATAGTGATGGTAAATCTTATAGATGATTTTTCTCGTGGTGGCACCTCCTGGTGCCTGGTAAACCTGTTCCCTGGGTTCAATGGTTCCATTCCTAATCACTTCTTCTACGCCGTCTAGGGAAAGTCCAAGAACACATGCCAGATATGGATGTCTATGCCACACTGCTCTTGCCAGGTCAGCAAAGGGTTGCGGTCTTCCTCTTTCACGATGATGGTGGGCAAGACTGCTGTCTTCTTCAGTCCAAGCGCACCGCCCAGCCTCGTCATCGGTCTGAGTTCTGCGCCGTAATCTGGCATTCGGCTAGCTCGCCACAGACTGTTCTCGCATTCCACAGCAAGAGTCGCCCTCCCCAGCAGTTCTTCCATGGCGGGCTCTTCTTCAGATGTGAATGGCAATTCCGGGACACCTCCGATGCTCTCGGCAGCCCGCCTGACAGCTCTCTCGTCTGCGTTTCGGAATACTAGCAGGTCAGGACGTTTCAGTTGGCCGACACCAGCATTGTCCAATCGCTGGAAGTACAGCTCAGCCTCTCTGGCATCAGAAGGAGCAGTGCTACTCGGCCCGTAGGGCAAGGCGAAGTAGTCCTTTGTCTCGTTGACTGCTTCAATGACCCGTTCCTCACTCCATAGTCCTTGCGACCATCGCATCAGGAAGTCGCTTCCACGTAAACGCCGGGGATTCAGCAGGAAATCCGCCCACGGAACGTAGCATCGTTCTCTCAGCAGAATCTCCACATCTTCCGCTGGTATGCTGAAAGCTACTTCGAACAGGCTCATGTCTTTCTGACCAGTCTCGCGTTTCGGCATGTCACCCTCGCTTGCTCAGCACTGCCATCCTCCCACACGTTCCCATGCAGCACGCGCGCCACTCAGCCCCTATCCTACCCGTGCCCGCGAGGGCTCGCAAGCCAAGCATTAGCCCTCCTGGGCCTTCTTTGTCTGGCGGCGATGGGGGAAGAGGGGTCGCCCTCCCTAGGGGGTTTGGGGTAATCTATAGGCGTGACGGAGGCAGGTCAG
>CAZTKW010000580.1:1509-2958 GCA_964614315.1 uncultured Pirellulales bacterium | reverse complement strand
TGCATAATTAGGATGGCTTATGACAAACCACTCCCAGGTTTCACTTTCGGGGATATCTTCAATCATAAACAGACCGTTGGCATCGGTGGTTGTTATATACCTATCATCAGGCTCCTCATTTCGGCTGCGACTATATCTATAACTTATTTGTGCACCCTGAACAGGCCTTCTTTTTTCATCTATAACTGCCCCTTCTATCGCACCACCGATACCAAGTTCAATCATCGTTGGTTCATTTGCATCCGGACATATCTCCTGACTTATTTTCAAGGCAAAACCATCAGCTTTAATTTGAACTCGCTGGCAATTTTCACTATTTGTTTCTATTTCAAATATACCGTTAGAATCTTCAACTTCTTGCCAGTAATTTTGCCCTGACACCATCGCTTGGAATTTTTTGACAGGTTCACCGCTTTCCTTGTCTACCACTTTTCCTTTAAGAACACCTTTTTTCTTGATAGGGATCTCAAAAACAAGTCCCTCGCTCGGAGCCTTGATATTTCTGAATTGTTTATCTTCTGCTTCACCAGACATCACGTCAAAATCAACTGTATACAGATCAGGAACAAGATTGTCTATTGTGAAATCTCTCTCTCCTTTAGGCAGGTGAATACTTCCAAAGTGCCCTGTGCTGCTTCTTACATTGACCCAAATACCACGACTGGGTTCGCCATCCAAAAATTCTAAGGTGCCTGATATACTAACCCTGCCATGTGGCGAAGGTTTAGGAATGCTCAGTTCAAGAAAACCGTTTTCAGCGGGCAAATTCATATCTGTAGACCAAAATCCCATAGATGAATCGCCGCTGCGAATGCTGATTCCCACTTTGTAAAGGCCCGAAGTAATATACGGCAAAGTAAACGTTCCATCTTCATTGATCGTTTCCCCTCGCTTGGAATGCGTACCATGCCACCAAATTGGCCTTGCTTCGATTTCCCATCCGCTGGCAGCAAGCCCATCTGAGCAGTTCGCTTTACCTTCAACAGGAATTCCTGTCTTCATTTCAAAAGCTATAGTTTTAATTTCATTGAACTTTTCAAAAATAATTTTTTTGCCGTCATAGGCATAATCACTATGCCAGGCTGTGACCATATATTCAGCCGGTTTGAGTCCGCCTATAAAAGTTCTACCATCCTTGTCTGAACGAACACTATCTTTTGATCCACGGCCCATTTCGTCTGATACATAAGCAACATAAAATCCAACACCTTTTATTGGATTTCCTTGTTCATCAGCAACATTAATGTTTACCCTGGAACCTTTTCTGAGTTGAAAGTGTTTGACAAATTGTGCACTTCTAGCTAATTGAACATTTTCACGAGGTCTCTTCCATTCTTCAGGTGTTATATATTCATTTGTTTCCAGGCTAATTGTGTATGCCCCGTCTTTCTTGATACTCTCAAAAAAATACATACCATTGGCATCAGTTTTTGTGACATATTGTTCTGA
>CAZTKW010000580.1:0-1499 GCA_964614315.1 uncultured Pirellulales bacterium | reverse complement strand
TAACTGATTATTCGCAACTGAACTCCATTAATAGGCTCCAGAGAATTTACATCAGTAACAAGTCCGCTTAATACACCCTTTGGCACAAACTTAAATTCGGCATCCTTACTTGAAACAGGCTCAGCGGATGCGACAGGAGATTCCCCACCTTCTAAATCGCTCTGAGCTTTATCAATAGCTGACAAATCAGCCGTTTCATCGCTGGGCTGCTCAATTACTTCTTCAGTAATTTTATCTCGTTCATCTCCTTGCTCCTGAGCTACAACTCCCGCTTGAGAGAATTTCGATTCAGGACTTGGTTTATTGACATGCTTATAAGTAACTACTGCCCCAACGCCAATGGCTGCTACCACAGCTGCTGTGATTATTTTCGCTGTTACTCCGCTCATTATTGCTGAAATACCCGTGGAAGTTCCAGCCGTAGAAGTAGTTGCTGCAATTCCACCGGCGGCGGAAGCGCCGGAACCTTTTATAGCCAACCCTCCAATAGACGCAATGACAGCCGTCGTAAATGCCTTTTTAGGTCCGGTGGCCGAAAGAGTTTCCTCAACTATAGAGCTGAGTTGCTCTTTTATCATTTTTCGTCCACGTTGCAGCCGTTGTCTTATGACGCCTTCGGATAAATCGAGTGATAGTGCGACCTGCTTTACAGACTGCTGCTGGCGATAGTATAAAACAAGGGGTTCTCGATATCGTTCCGGTATCCGTCGGATTGTATCACTCACAAGTTCTTCACGTTCTTTTTTAATAGCCGATTCGAGCGGACCGGTGTCATCAGTTTTGATATCGTTTATGTTTTCCATCGGTTTGGCCTTTGCAATAATGTCCCGTTGCTTTTTGTTTAAAAAATTTCTAATGTTGTTTCGTGCTATAGTGCACAGCCATGGCCGGAACCTCGAAAGGTCCTTAAGTTGAGAAAGGTTTTGCCAGGCATTGATGAAGCTCTGTTGTGCCAGTTCCTCACTTTGATGAACATCTGTTATCCCGCTGTAGGTGATTGCGCAAACAAGTTCCTGATATTTTGCTACAATCGTTTCAAAGGCCTGTGAGTTGCCTTTTAGACACTTTTTTAACTGTTTGATTTCTCTCGCCATTGTTATCATTTTAAGAATCCTTTTAACCTGTTTGCATTATAGCCTCAATAATAAAGAAAAAGCAGAACAAAAATGGTGACAGAAATTCTAATAAAATTATGAAAACCACTGTTTAGAGTCAAAATACAACGATTTATTGATTCTACTTACGTTGTGTAAAAAGTGCGGATAATAAGTACAACCACAAAACAACCCAAAAACAAACACCCGTCAAACCAAATCTATCCAATATATCCACTCAATTAACAGCCCACAATTTAGTCAGCTTCCAATATAGTTGCATACGGCCGGATGAAACTGTGGACGATGGTAGGGGTTATGGTGTGAGTTAATTTTTCGGTCAGCTTCAGATATGTTGCATCTTTATGCGACCTGTGCCCTAGGTACGGTGGTCGAAAGCAGTTC
>CAZTKW010000579.1:0-2958 GCA_964614315.1 uncultured Pirellulales bacterium | reverse complement strand
AAACAAAATTACACCATTTTCCTCCCCATTTTTCACCGTTTGTTTTCATAATTTCCCTTTTTTCCAATTTTTGGGTGAAATCACAGCAATTAGTATTAGAAGTTCTAATAAGAGTGAAAACGCAACGTCTCATAAACATTATTTTAGATGTATTCTGCGGAGGTGTCAGTACACATTTTTTCTCTTCAGAGTACACAAATCGCGCCCTGCCCCCGGTAAGCTGTCCCGGACAAACTACCATTAAAAAAAGGCAGGTCTGGCTTAATGCGCCTGACCTGCCTTGAATTCCTGCCCTGTTTCTGTAGCGGGGAGCTTTTGGTATTAAGAGCACGCCATCATATAATAGAAAAGCCACTCCCCTACCCCTGTACAAGTCCCTGGTAAGTCGCCATCTGTACATTGGCATGTTCCACACCTCCCCATCCACTGCATCTCGCACGAGCCGCTCTCAGCGGCTTCGCAGCCCCATCTTTCATAATAATTTACGATAAGGCCCCAGCAAGTTTCAAGGATATAGTCGCATGGTGAGAAACCTGCGTTCTGCAGTTTTTGTGTGCAGCTATAGCCCGATGCGCCGACGATGCCGCCAAGCTCGGTATCGGGGATATCGGTAAAATCACCTTCTATTGTCTCGTTGGAAAGCAGAAGTGCAGTCCCTGCGCTCCAGTCCATACTGAAGAAGTTTATATCCGTTCGATAGTAAAATTTATCATTCGACAAATCTACAATTCTTACATAGCTGTTATCGATACTTTCCAGTACAACAAAATGCTTTTTACCCGGGACATGCAGTATTGCCCGGCAGTTTGCCAGTTCCTTTAGAGTGCTGATATCCGTCGTTACGGCGCGGCTGTAAAGACCCAGGCCCTCGGCGAATTGCTTCATTGCATAAAGACTCGTATCGTTGTCAGGCCCGCCCGCCAGTACGGCTAATTGAGAGTCGGTTACACTTTTACCTAACTGGCCGGCCGTGTATTTTAACGCGGATGTGGCGCAGTTTTGCGCCTGTACCCCTTCGTTTGCCGCAAATGCCAGTCTTTCGGCCAAAAGCTGCTCGGTATCAATCATCTCGGAGTAGTGGTACATTGCAGGTCTGTCGGTTACAGAAGAGACGTACTCTATCTGGGCGTCGTGTTCGTATTGGACCTCGAAGTCCTCCTCCCCCGGAGTACTCCCGTCAATAGCGGTTATCTCCCATAAGTCGCGGGAAAGCAGCCTGTTTGAGCCGGCCTCGAATCTTTCTAACAAAATAGTTTCAGGGACCCAGTTGCCTGATACTAACTGGTAATCGGAGTATTGATTGGAGTAAACCGAGTTGCCAAAACCCGTAATTAAACTGGAGATTACGGCGTAGCTTTTTGCCGGGTCTAATACAAAGCTCATCTGCATACCCTCGGAATTATTGACCGTCAGGTTTATCACCGTTTCCCCGCCGACAACCCTCTCGACCGCCGATGTTTCAGCAGCCGTTAAGCTGTCATAAGAATAATATTCGTGTCCCCACGGAGTACAACCCGCCGTTAACGGTCCGCCGGCTTCAACAGGAACGTACCCTGTTGAGTCAACCCTTGCATCATTAACAGGCCAGCAGTATCTGCTGTATTTCTCACCGTCCCAGGCAAATACTCGTTTGCCGTTCCAGGCTAAGTTGAACTGTCTGGTCATATAATTACCCGCTAACTCTTTGCCGGGTTTGACTGAATCGGTCCGGGAGTCAACATTGATTTCCCAGTAGTATTTTTCTCCGTCAAATCGCACAATAACACTTGAATTCATTGTATATTCGTTGGCTAATTCATACCGGGTATTAAACGGTATCGCATCGAGCCTCGCTTTCTGCAGGCCCTCCGTCCGTTCGACTTTGTCCGGCTTGCCCATGTATTCGGTAATCTTCTGCTTGATTTTGCTCTTGATTTCGTTCACGTCCGTTGTTGTTGGTGCCCTGTATTCCTGGCGTTGAGCTTCGATGACGCCCGCCGGTATCCAGCTCTCCTTCTGCTGGCTTGTCAATTGCTGCAGAATTTGCTCTATCTCGCCGCTGTCCAACTGCCTCTCGGCAAGAGCATTACCGCCGGCTGCCGTTAAAAAAATAACCGCTAATAAAATACATCTCGCTTTCATAATTCTCTCCTTTCAATACCCTGGTTAATAAATATATAGGAAAGCCCCACAACAAGAACATCCCTCGCTGAAAAAGCTGAAGTATAAAGATACACCCACTTACAACGGCGTTCCTGAACTAAATTATATTGACTGTTTTAAGGCACGTTTCGGCTCTATCCAGAAAGATTAAAACAACCATTTATACGGAGGCTCTTAATATCACCCGTTCTCATTCCGGTCAGACGCTGTCTATATAAGCTTTATCTATCAGGCAGCGGAAAAGATAGTTTATAGATAGCTGTGGATTACTATGGCCACCACCAGAAACTGGCCCCATACCCCCCATTCCAATAATCAGTGAGCTGCCTTAAATCATTCTCATCGATGCTGCCGTCGGCGTTAAGGTCTGTTCCCTCGCACTGGTATGGGTCGCTGTAGCCTGTTTCACGCCAGTATGCAGCAAAGACGGCAAAATCATCAAGGTTAACAAAGCCGTCATTATTGAAATCACGCGACCGAACTGGTCCCTGATACCACCGCTTGTCCGTCTCTTCGAGCCAGTAACCGCAAAAAAGCATTAAATCATTCACGTCAATACCGCCGTTTGCATCGAGGTCTGTTCCATCACACTGGTTCGGGTCGCTGTATCCTGTTTCTCGCCAGTACGAGGCAAATACGGCAAAGTCGCCTAAGTCAACATAGCCGTCACCGTTAAAATCGCGCGTCCGAACATGTGTAAATTCGATATAGCGGTGCTCGACTAATATAGGCTCATACCCGGGGGGGGGCAGTCCGATGTTAGGGTCACAGTCTGGCCCAAGGGTGTCGTATCCGTCGAAAACTACCTTGCAATCG
>CAZTKW010000578.1:0-2961 GCA_964614315.1 uncultured Pirellulales bacterium | reverse complement strand
ATCTCTACGATGGAGAAATCACTTATACCGATAATCATATCGGCCGGATCATCATGAAAATAAAGCAGTTAAATCACTATGATTCCACGTTGTTAATCATTACCGCCGACCACGGAGAAAGTCTAAGGCAGCACGGTGAAACAACACACGGCTTTTTTATTTATCACAGTACAATCCACGTTCCGCTGATTTTTAAAGTGCCCGGAGGTCCTAAAGCAGTGGTCAATGATGCGGTAACTCTGGTGGATATAGTGCCCACCGTGTGCGGTCTTCTCGGATTAAAGGCGCCTTCGGCTGTTCAGGGAAAAGACCTCTCAGAATATTTTCTAAAAGAACCGCCCGGTCAGCGTGAAAATGACAGATTCTTATATTGTGAATCACTGATGCCCACAAAGTTAGATGTAGGACCGTTGCTTGGTTTGGTGAGCGGCCGCTGGAAATACATCCATACTTCAGAATCGGAATTATATGACCTTGGCAGGGACCCTCATGAGACTAAGAATCTCCTCAAACAGCAAAGTCAGCAGGCAAGTATTATGCAGGAGCAGCTAAAGTCGGTTTTGCAAAATACCAACCTTAAAGCTATAGCGGCTAAAAAAACTTTGTTAGACGAACAAACCAGAAACCGCCTACAGTCATTAGGATATATCTCAGGAAAAACCATAGACGAGGGTATCCAATTTAATCAAAGCCGTACCGACCCCAAAAAATTAATCGAAGCCCATAATTCTTTTGAGGCGATATTGACGTACACGGCAGACGGAAAATATAGGAAAGCAAAAGAAATCTGTAATAACATGCTGAAAAAGTGGCCCGATATGAAAGAGCCGTATTTTCATTTGGGCAAAATAGCACTTCTCGAGAATGACAAACAAGCGATAATCAGAAATTTTTCTGCATACCTTGCAAATGAAGAATCGGCTTACGACAGTTCGGACGCCTTTCAGATTAAACCTGAGTATTCAGTTGCTTACAGCAATTTAGGCGTTATATTGGCACGTGAAGGCAAACTTAACCAGGCTATGGAACACTATAAAAAGGCTTTGTTTTACAATCCCTATTCGGTGAAAGCCAACTATAATTTGGCCGGTGTTTATTTTAAACAGAATAAACTGGCCGATGCCATCACATATTATAACAAGGTATTAGATTTGGACTCCGAGATGCCGGAGGCTAACTATATGATGGGCAATATACAACTTAAAAAGGGGAATTTCGATAAAGCTATTATGTACTTTAACAATGTCCTGAAAGTGACGCCCGGTAAGCCTAAAGTTGAAGAAGCTCTTCAGGCTGCAAAGCGTCAATTGGGAAATGTTATTTTGCGTCAGCTTAAGTCACTTGAGCGGAAACCCAACCAGCCGGAATTGCACAATAATTTAGGGATACTTTTCCACAATCAGAGGAATTTTGAAAAGGCCGTTTATCACTGGGAGATGGCGATTAAGCTCAAGCCTGAGTGGACCAATGTGCTTAACAGTTTGGCCTGGGTCAAAGTAGCACACAAAAATGAGAACTTTCACGATGCGACCGAATCAATTCGGCTGGCTACGAGGGCTTGTGAACTTACTAATTATAAACGGCCCGATTTTCTGGACACATTGGCTGTTGCTTATGCGGCCGAGGGCAGGTTTGATGAAGCTATCACTACGGCTGAGAAGGCCCTGGAGTTGGTCCGGTCGTCGGAACAGGCTAAACTGGCGGAAGAGATTCGAAAACATCTGAGTTTCTATAAGGCCGGTGAGGCTTATGTTGAGCCTTAGCCGGAATGAGCCTGATTAAATAAAAAATTTCCCCCGAACAGATGGATAAAACAGCGAATAAATATTTGACTCTAAGCATTTGCCTGATTCTGGTAGTGAGTACCTTTGCGGTCTATTGGCAAGTGCACAGTCATGACTTTGTCAGTTATGACGATAAAAAATACGTTACCGAAAATCCGAATGTCACAGCCGGTCTGACGCGAGAGGGTTTTACGTGGGCCCTCACCACGGGCTATTTCAGCTACTGGCACCCGTTGACATGGATGAGCCATATGGTGGACTGTGAATTATTCGGCCTTAATGCAGGCGGACACCATGTCATTAATCTTCTTTTCCATATCGCAAATACGCTGCTGTTGTTTATCGTACTTAAGCAAATGACCGGCGGTCTATGGCAAAGCGCTTTTGTTGCGGCTGCATTTGCCCTGCACCCGCTTCACGTCGAATCTGTTGCTTGGGTATCGGAACGCAAAGATGTACTCAGCGGTTTTTTCTGGTTTCTTACAATGGGTGCATATATGCGTTATACCAGGCGACCGGGCGCAGGCAGGTACCTGCTGACGCTGGCTGCATTTGCGATGGGTCTTATGTCCAAGCCGACAGTTGTTACTTTGCCATTTGTTTTGCTGCTGCTTGACTATTGGCCGCTCGGGCGTTTTGAGAACGAGCAGGGCGTTAAAAATGCTGAAGAACCGAGCCGGGAATTGCAAAATAGCTTTTTCCAGTGGCGGACATTTTACCGGCTGGTATTGGAAAAAATCCCCTTCTTTGCCCTTTCAGTTTTCTCAAGTATTGTCACTTTTTTCAACCAGCAAAGCGGTGATACCGTAGTAGGACTGCAGCATCTTTCTATAATTTCTCGAATTGCCAATGCTGTTATTTCTTACGGAAAATACATTGGAAAAATGATATGGCCCAGCCGGTTGGCGGTGTTCTATCCTCATTCCTCTGTTGGCGCGATACCGGTATGGCAGATGGGTATTTCAGCGATGATTTTGTTGATTATATCTCTTTTTGTGATTCGTCTTTTCCGCAGCCACAAATACCTCGCAGTTGGGTGGCTTTGGTATCTTGGGACGCTTGTGCCTATGATTGGTCTGGTCCAGGTGGGCGGTCAGGCCATCGCCGACCGTTACAGTTATATACCTTTTATGGGATTGTTTATTATCATCGCCTGGGGAGTGCCGGAGCTTTTGGG
>CAZTKW010000577.1:0-2967 GCA_964614315.1 uncultured Pirellulales bacterium | reverse complement strand
CACCGTGTTCGGCCGGACGTAAGAAGGGGGCTTAAATCTCAATGGCGCATAGTAGTTGAAGTGGTAACTACTACTGGTGATACGCCGTCGGCTACCGTGTTCAGCAGGACCGAGGAGGGGAGCTGAAGTCAAATTCTAGCTTCCCCATTGCCCCCGAGTTGAGAGATAACCTCCAAAACAGTCATTGGCTGTCCGCAAACGGGGCACATTTGTTGCAATGGCTGTGTAGATTCACTGGCTTGCATTTGGTGGAAGCATGTCACGCATTGCAGAACACGGTGAGCGGATACCTCGGCCGCAACTTCGGCAACGGTTTGAAGCGGCCGTGCAGCAACCACCCTTCTTTCCTGCAAGACTCTTGACGCTGCGAACTCGAAAAGTGTTTCGGTATCGAATCCTGTCTGCTTCGCACCAGCCAACACGGCTTGGATAGCTTCGTCCATTGTAGCGGCAAATGCAAATTGAAGGGCCGCAAATAATGCGTTCACTCTAGCTAACGCATCAGGCAGTATCATCCCCTCCCCCTTGGCAAGGTACTCTGCCGCCCTGCCCAATTCTTGAAGTCGCCTATCCTGTGCTTTAAGCCGCTGCCTTCGAGACGATTCCGCTTGCTTGGCCAGACGCACAGCATCTTTGCTTGCACGGACGGCCGCTGCTCTTTTCTTACGCGATACGCGCAGGTTACACTGTTTTACTAGGTTGGATGCATCGTTGACATCATAACCTAGATTGAGTAAGCGGTCTAGCATTTCGCCGCCATTGATAATCCCGTCATCAACCCAACCGCAGAGTGTTGTTGCTGGTATCGTCTTGCCTCGGGCCGCTTTCTTGCACTTGAATCCCTCGACCAAATCATCGGCATCGATTGGTTCGTGCCCTTGACCGACTAGTTCCGCCTTAGCCTGTTTGTCGTCAATCTCACCAAGCAAGAATCGCCTTTCGATTGCTTTGCCACATTGTATCCTGATCTTAGCTCGCCGCAGGTCTCTAGCTCTGTCTAGTGCGTCGTCAATGTCCGATGCTGGTATATGACCCGTCTGTAGTGCCGCTGATGCTTCTGCCCTAGTGAGACCACCGTCGCGATATGATCTTGCTTGCGGTGTCTGCGAGAGCGTCTGGAGTCTAAGACGCTTTGTGAAATCGACCAGAATCTTAACGTTCGCGTCATCATAACCTTGATTAGTATATGCTTGTGCTAGCTGCTTCTCAGTCATAGCACCAATGGTGAATGCACGCCTAGTGTCAACTCTATTGATAGGTCGGAACGATGTTCGGATGTATAAATCAATCCAGTCTGGCAAAATGTCCTGTTGGATTAGTGTGTTCCGTATATCTGTGTCCGGGTCTTTCGTTGGCCACAGGTCTTTCTGATGTCTGTATCGATGGTAGAAAGTGTACAATTGGCTTGGCGCAGGCAGTATAAAGTGGGCACGCCAAAGGAATTTCATCACTTCATCTTGCATGCCTTGCTGTTCGCCCCACTCTTTCAGTTTCCCTGAATACTTCTTCTGAAACAGCTTATCTGCCGCTGGCCAGAATGGAATTGTAGTATCAGCAACGTCCCGAACCATCATGCGGACGATATCGGTTGACGGGGGCAACTGTAGCGATAGCTCACGGTATCGTGGGGCCGAGTCTTGGTCAGTGAATCCAAGCCCTCGGATGGCTTGTGTGTGCTCGACCGTGTCAATAATGCCACGTCTCCATAGTGCCGTTACCTCTAGAGGCGACATCTTGCTACGCCTGCCGTCAGCAATTGACCTCCACACTTTTGCGTCGTATCCATCCATCTTGACGTAGCAATCCATATCGTGAGCAGACATGCTGTTGCGGATAAACGCTTCTGTTGCCGCATTAGCATCCGGCACTTTATGAGGGCACGCAAAGTTAACCGCAAGCTTATTAGATTCTACAAGTGGATATCCTCCGCCAGCAAGAGCGAGATTGACAAGATTGAGCAGACCCTGACCAAAAACAGCGCCACCACATAGCTTAGCACTTCCAACGGCTTGCGAAATCACATTTTGTGTAATACCGTCAATCTGTGCAAGTGCTTCACCGAATGTCCCGGCAAGAAGGTCTCCAAATGGCAATCCCCCTATTATGCCCTTGACGATGTTTTGCCATATGGTAGCGCCGCCCTTTGAATCCTTCAGTCCAAACAGGAATTGCCACAGTTCTTTTGTTGCAGACTGGAATAATGATTGTGTGGTACCAGCTATGCTACAGCCATTCGGTCCTGCCAAGAATGCTAGTGGATTCCCCACAATCGTAGCGTCGGGGGCTGGTCTAGGTTTTGTGGGCGGGCATTGTGTACGTGTGATTCCAGCGGCACTAGATAGGTCTTGGCCGCTGACAAGTAGATTCCACGATCCAGCGCCGGGGGATTCATCATCACGAGTTATGACGCAAACTTTACTATCCCGCTCTTGCCAAACGCTGAATAATGTCTCTTTAGGTTTCCCGTTTTCGCCGCTTGGACATGTGACATTGACCTGTGGGGCTGGGCACGCGATAGTTGGTGGCGGGCATGTTGGAGACTCTTTGCACGCAGATTCGCATTCGCCTATTGTAGCGTATTGACCTGTAGCAGACGGGGTGCAGACTCCAGTTGCAGTGTCACAATCCCAGCGAATAGGCAATGGTCCTGGTGGCGGCTCTGGTGGCAATGTCGGCGATGGCAAACCAAGACAACCCGTAGCCTGAAAAAGAGGCTCAGCTTTACTGCGATACGATCCACCACACATGAAGAATACGACGCGGTTCATGTCCGCTAGCTGTGCACAGCATTGCTGGCGTTGCGTCAGAAGTGATCCGCATTCCTCACTAGTACCACCAGCATTGATACATGATGTATACTGCTGGGTCAACCCAATGCACTTTTGCGCCAGCTGTGAGTAAGACGCGAAAAGAGCGTCGCAATTGGCTTGTTCGTCTTGTGTTGTTATCGGTTGCGTGGGCGGAAGT
>CAZTKW010000576.1:0-2984 GCA_964614315.1 uncultured Pirellulales bacterium | reverse complement strand
GCGGCTTTTGCACAAAGCCAAACGGACACGTACAAACAGCAGGCTATTGAGTGGGTCGGAGCCAATAAAGCGATGCTCGATGAGGCTGCTCTGGCTATCTGGGATTTTGCGGAAATCGGGCTGGAAGAATACAAATCTTCCGAATATCTTGCCGATATGCTTGAGCGTGACGGCTTTCGTGTCGAGCGAGGTGTTGCGGATATGCCGACGGCGTTTGTCGCTACTTATGGTTCCGACAAGCCTGTAATCGGCATTTTAGCCGAATATGATGCTCTTCCGGGACTTTCACAAAAGGCGGCTGTTACCGAGAAGGAGGCGTTAGTTCCGGCCGAGCCCGGGCATGGCTGCGGGCATAATCTCTTCGGTGTTGGAAGCTGCGGCGGTGCGATGGCAATCAAGTCAGTTATGGAAAAGAACGGACTTTCGGGGACGATTAAACTGTTCGGCTGTCCCGCGGAGGAAACCTTAGTCGGAAAGGTCTATATGGCAAAGGCGGGGATTTTTGACGGTTTGGATATTTGTTTCGACTGGCATCCGGGCAGTAAAAATGAAGTTGGCCTCGGCTCAAGCAAGGCCATGAACAACTTCGAGGTTACATTTCACGGCAGGACCGCTCACGGCTCCGGCGACCCTTGGAACGGCAGAAGCGCTCTTGACGCGGTGGAGCTGATGAATATCGGCGTCAACTTCCTCAGAGAGCATATGGAACCGACAGCCCGTATACATTATGTGATTCCGGATGCGGGAATGGCCCCGAATATAGTGCCTGATTATGCGAGGGTATGGTATTTTGTTCGAGAGAAAGACCGCAAGAGTGTTGATGAATTGTACGAGAGGGTATTAAAGATTGCCTCTGGTGCAGCGACTATGACCGAGACGACTCACGAAGTTTATCTGATTACCGGAGTTTATAATAAGCTGGTTAACCGGGTTGTTGCGGAACTATTATATAAAAATCTTCAATTAGCGGGTGTGCCGCAGTTCACTGAACAAGAGCAGGAATTTGGACGGCAATTACAGAAGAGTTTCGGCAAGGAAGAAAAGGGGCTGAACATGAAAATCGAAGAATTCACCGAGCCGAATGAGCCTACACGGGGCGGCTCTACAGACGTTGCCGAGGTGAGTTGGCTGACTCCAACGGCGTCACTGCGTACAGTATGCTGGCCGAGCGAGACGCCCGGTCACAGCTGGGGAGTGGTTACGTGCAGCGGCTCGGCTATAGGGCTAAAGGGTATGGCGGTAGCGGCAAAAACGTTTGCGGCGGCGGGGATAGAAGTGCTGACGGACCCAAGCATAGTTGAAAAGGCACAGGCAGAATTCAGGAAAAAAACCAAAAACTTCACTTATAAAAGCGCCGTGCCTAATGAGCAAAAGCCGCGACTGCCGATAAGAAAAGAGTAAGTAACTGCAAAGCAGCTTATATAACCGTGTAATGGAGATAAGAACAAAAAAAATACTGAGCGCGTTTGTTTTAAGCATTTGGCTTGTCAACTCTGCCGGAGCGGATTTGGCAGAGCGCATTAACGGCTGTTTAAGCCAGTCCCTGCAAAAAAAAGTCAGCTTCTCAATTCATATCGTCAAAGCCGATACCGATAAAACCGTTTACAGGCACAATTCATATACTGCGCTGGTGCCGGCTTCGAATATGAAAGTAATCATCACCGCTGCATCGCTGAAATACTTAGGACCTAATTTCGAATATAAAACACGTGTTGGTCTCTCCGGTGATACGCTGGTAATAATAGGAAGCGGCGACCCGCTGTTGGGAGATAAGGTAACCGATGCCAAATACAGCCGGGAGAAAAACTGGATATTTGAAGATATAGCAATGCTGCTGAAGAGAAACGGCATTACACATATCAATGATATTATTGTCGATACCAGCATATTTGACGACGAGCGAGTGCATCCCAGTTGGCCGGTCGAACAACTGAATTTTTGGTATGCCTGCGAAGTCAGCGGCTTAAACTTCAATGATAACTGTATAGATATCACCACTAAAAATGTCGGCGGAAGGGTAGTTGTAACTATTGAGCCTGAAACTACTTATATAAAAATAACCAACGAAGTCAAGGCAATACAAAGTGGTAAGGGGGCGGTAGGGTCTCTTCGCCGGCCGGGAAAACCCAACGAGCTTATTATAAGGGGAAAATGCAGAAAAGAGCAGGGGCCTTTTCCTGTTGCTATTGAAAGGCCGGGAGCATTTTTCGGTTATTTACTGGCTGAGAAGCTTGCTAAGGCGGGTGTAAATACGGATGGCAAACTCATTGAAAAAAAACTCGGTCAGTTTGATACTTTTAAGCCGTTAACCGAATATCGCATTTCAATAGCTGATTGTCTGGCACGGTGTAACAAGGACAGCCTGCAGTTGGCGGCAGAAGCTTTGTTCAAAACAATTGCCGCAAATAATACGCCGGATGGAAAAAATGGCGGTTGGGAACAGGGCCGAAAGGCGATTTCACAGTACTTATTAGACCTTGGTGTTGAAAAGACGGAATTTTATATTGATGACGGAAGCGGCCTGAGCAGACAAAACAAACTAAGCGCAAACGTTATAACACGAGTATTAATAGATGCTTATAAAAGTAGAAATTGGCATTTCTTCAAGGATTCATTGGCGGTAGGGGGGGTGGACGGAACGATTGGAAAATACTTCAAAGAGCAAAAATACCGAGGTAAAATTTTCGGGAAAACCGGCTATATTAATGGGGTCCGGTCTTTTTCCGGGATATGCAGCACAACTGAGGGTGACTATATATTCTCTATTCTAACTAATAACTCCAGCGGCCGCACACGGAAGGTCATCAATGACATAGTAAAAGCGATTATCGATGATGTTGAGGGGCCAAATTGAGCATTTATGCCGTTTGTGCTCTTATCAGAGCGGCGCAGAAAAAATAAAAAAAATGATAAAACTTATTTGACTGGCGATGATTTTCTTTTACAATAATATTAGTTGCGAGTGCATATTAGGCGGTTTCGCC
>CAZTKW010000575.1:0-2992 GCA_964614315.1 uncultured Pirellulales bacterium | reverse complement strand
CACCGATACACTGCGTGTGAAGATTTTCTATATCCTTCCATACAGCAACCTCTTTATTGAAGGAGGCTACTGTATTACAAATGCAGGCTCACCAACATAGTTGGTTCGCCGAAGGTGTCGGCCCACGGCCCCCACGCCCCACCACTGACAATGTCAATGGAGTAGTGTTGGATTCAAATCAGTTCGCTCAAATTATCACCATGCTAACGCTTTTAAACGATACCAATTTTTTATTGATGCCATTGGTGTAAAATCTCTATAAATGCTAATAATATACTGCTAATTAACCCGAGACTTGATCCGAAGTGTGTTTTTCGATAAAATCCATAAGAGACCAATATGTAAAATATAGGCATCAGCATTGTTTTATGACGTGGTTGAATTGATATTTGAGATATTAACAAAAGAAGAAAAACAAAGATCATAGCAATTAAGATTATTCGAGAATCCAATTTCTTCCAGGAATATAAAATAGCCTGAATTAGCCATTTAAAATAAAATAAAAAAAGGATGGGGAATAGCTGCATGATAAAATTTCTAGGAATGAAAATCCCTTCACGCATCAGACTATCCACAGATAGGAACGGCAAACACAAGAAAAATAAAATTCCAAATGGAATTCTTATATAAAACGGCTGGTGATACACGGTGTAAATTGTCGCTGCCCTTCCTGTTAGTTCTTCTGATTTTGCAATAAACCCCTCAACAAATGCTTCACGGAAAATAATATTTTCTGTAATACCTTTAGCAACAGCATAACTGTACAATAAGGGGAAATAGTAGAGTACTATTAAAGAAAATCCTGCTATAGAGTATAATGCTACAATTACCTTTTTGATAGGATCGGTGCGATTAATATAAAATTGATAGCTAGCAAGAAAAGCAAGTGCTATAACTAATTGTACTCCAGAAGCTATCCTAATATAAAAACACAAGGTCGTTGCTAAAGCTAATAATATGTACTTCTTTTTTAAAAAAAAGTAAATTGATGCTATTAGTAGCATCGCTGTCCATCCATCTCGAATCAGTATTAAACCGTTTGTCAAATAAAAAGGGCAAAATAAAGATAATTTAAAAGACAGATTTCGTATACTTATATCATTTGTAAGTAAATATGCTGTCTTTGAAGTAAGTTCGGGAATAAAAGTTACTGCCATCACATTGAAAAGTATAAGATCAAGTAAGTGAATATTCGACGTTGGGATAATTTTAATAACATTACTAAGGATTGTCGAGAAGGTATGTGGAGGTAATCCAGTTAAAACTAATGAAGATCCAACATAAACTCCAACCCCATGAATTGCCTCATAGAAGAACTGGTAATCATCTGTGCCTATACCTTGCGGCCCTGAGAGTCCTTGATATTCTGGTAGTGTCATATACTGAAGCAAATATATTAGCACTGCAAGAAAAGAATAGGTGATAAATAACGATGATATTCTTAATATAGAGCTTTTGAATATAGTCCTGCCAAGAATTATACTGATCAGAAGGAAAAATGCAAAATTAACAAGAGTCCCGGGGCTAATGAATGAAAGGAAAATAACCAGCAAGCTTAAAAATAATAGTAAAGAAATTGTTTTCGCTAGATTCCATCTAAAAAAAAGAAACTTTAGCTCTACTCGGTTCTTCAATTTAGGACCTTTGCTCAAATATGCTCGTTATTCACAACATAGAACAAATTCTTTGCTGTAAAATTTCCAATCATCAAAAGACACGGATTAATTAATCTGAACGGAATGTAGCCAACCGATAAAGTTCAGAATTTTTCCTAGCTTTGGCTATCATGGATCCTAGCAATCTAGCACGTCTGATTTCCATTAATTGCAGGCTACCCCATTTACAATTCCCTGTAAATGATCCATGCTCATATCTGGGGCGGTCCCCATTTGGCCCTGGCGATATGCCGCAGCAGGGCCACTATAAGCATCTAAGCAGATTGCCCGTAATGAAATGCACCGGCAATACAAATTCTTCATCTCACTTCACGCATGATTTGTTCCAGCAGATTACTCATATGCAAAGAACGCTAATGCTGACTGGGTAACACATAATAACTCAAAGTCTCCCCGACTAATTCTTAAACTATCCTGGCGGCATGGGCCAACTTCATCTTCTTAAACTTGCTTACCACGGACTGTATTTTCTTTTCAGCAGCCACTTTGTCCTCCTACGTTTGAATCTCCATCAACATCGAGATTAGATCCTTGGTTTGACCTTTTGGAACTGCCGTAAAAATGTTCGAATAAACCAAGCATCATTGTCATCTGGCCTCAGGATAAAAATCAGCAAGCGATTCTACTAGCCCCAAACATCTGCCGCTTATAAACAGCCTAACCAGCTTTAACCCGCAATCCTTTAAATGATGAAAAAAGTTCGAGCAACTCTTCTTTTCCTCTTTGGCCCCTCTCTAACACCCAGAGCCTGAAGGTAACCAAGCCGGCTAATACCTACCGCCACCGGAATACTGACATTTTTGATCTCTCTAGGCCGGGATTATTTCAGCTAGATGCTGTCCAAAAAAAATACACGCATTCCACTGTGATTGGCTCATCAAACTACTTTTGAATCCGACCGTAAACCTTCTGATTCAAGTTACTAGCCGTTGAGTGACTGACCTGACTTCCCCATACCGCATCGGTAATGTCGAGACCTTTGAATTTTCCACATAATCTATAAACTGCTCTTGAAATGACAATTTTTGCCAGAATTTGTCATCTATTTAGTGCCCATCCATAAATGATAATTATCTGGAAATATTATAAAAAAGCGCATTTTTCACTAGACAACTTACTCGCACTGTTATTATAAAAAGGTTACAACATCTTGAAATAAAACAAAAACGGAAAAAGGATCCACCAAAAAACGCGCAAAAGGAATCACAAACAGATGTCCCTTACCCCCAGGACCGTTGACCATCCCCATGCCATGGAAATGGAACGCATCACCCGAAACCTTGATAGCATACCTAACATAAACGAGGTGGTGCGGC
>CAZTKW010000574.1:0-2992 GCA_964614315.1 uncultured Pirellulales bacterium | reverse complement strand
TTTCTCCATTCACAAAAGCCGGTATACATAAATGATAAGCCTGTAACCAAAAAGCTGCTTACTAATAATGACCGTATCGTATTATCTGCCAAATGCCGAATGAAATTCTACATCCCAAATGCGGCAAGCACTACCGCTGTTTTGGATTTAGATGGTGCGCGATTGCCTCGCCCCGATGTCCGCCGAATTATCCTGATGGATCGTGATATTCTTATTGGCCCCGGTTTTAACAACCATATTCGTACTGAGCGAGTCAAAAACACAGTGACGTTATTTATGCAAAATGGAAAACTTAGTTGCAGGGCTAAAGAAAAAGTAATGGTTAATGAACAGCCTTACGAATTTGACGTCGGATTTCCTATAGGTTTGCCGATTCAGATTGGCCAGATTTCGCTGGTATTAGCTAAGCTCGATGGGTAAAGTTGGTATTTATACAAAATGAAGCAATTTCGATATAAATATGGTGACCGGCCTCTTGAGGGATATACCATCCAGAGAGCCGCAGGTTATGGCGGTTTTGGCGAGGTGTATTATGCTGTAAGTGATAGTGGTCGGCAGGTTGCTCTCAAAGAGATTCAGAACTACGAGCAGATAGAGCTACGCGGTATCAGTCAATGCATGAACCTCAAGAGTCCGCATCTGGTTTCGATCTTTGATGTCAAATACAATAAGCAAAATCGCCCTTTTGTCATAATGGAATATGTCTCAGGAGTGTCGCTGCGAGACTTACTGAAAGAATCGCCCAACGGCTTGGGGACACAAAAAGCAGCATTTTTCCTGCGTGAAATCGCCAAAGGTCTGTCTTTCCTTCATGAATGTGGGATTGTTCACCGTGATCTTAAGCCCAGCAATATTTTTTATGAAAACGGTTATGTAAAAATCGGCGATTACGGATTGACCAAGGCAATAAGTGCCAGCCGACACAGTGGCCAGACTATTACTGTTGGAACTGTTCACTATATGGCCCCTGAGATTGGTGCCGGCTGTTACGATCGCAGTATCGATATTTATGCTTTGGGTATCTTGCTTTATGAGATGCTTACCGGCCAGGTGCCGTTCTTTGGTGCCAGTCCCGGCGAAATACTGATGAAACACATGTCTGCAACGCCTGAACTTGATAATATCGAAGAGCCTTTTGCACGAGTCATTAGTAAGGCATTAGCCAAGGACCCTGCTGACCGCTACCAGACTGTCCAGGAGATGGTTGAAGATGTGTTTGGCTCTGAAAACATCCGCAACAGCGTCTCTCAGTTTTCTCCAGAAGCTCTTTCAGTAATTGCCCAGCGCGTTGCCGAAAAAGCCAAACTCAACGTACCTCCGGGACAATCTGCAAAAAGCGAGGGCAAAACGGCTGATGCATGGGAGCATTTGGGTCAACGAATTGGTAAACTTGGCGACAGGATTGCTCAGAAAGTCAACTCGAGGATAGGCGTTGTTCCCACTGGTACAGGTAAGGCTGAAGCCGACCCTATCGACCGTAGGCAACGCAGGACCCTCGCTTTGGTAACTATGACAGTAATTGCTTTGGGAGCGGGATTACTCCATGGACTCGTTGGCACAGGAGTATTTCACGCTGGCCTGCTGACTTTTTTAATGATAGCCGCAGCTTCAAAGACAATTCTTTTATGCAAATGGAGTTGGTTGGCTGATCTGGAAAAAGAATCCACCTGGCTGAGACGATTTGCAACGGGTGGACTTGCGGCATTGATTGCAACTCTGGTGGGGGTACTGTTTTGTCAGATTTCAGGCGTCTCTGATTTTGGCAATCAAGGTCTGTGGATTTGGCTATCTCTAACCGTTGTACTGAGTTTTACAGATTGGTGGAAAATAACTTCGCCGCAGCGTCCGAAACGCGTCTCACTGGAGCATGCACTCTGGCTTGCCTTATTCGGCTTCATTGCCGCTGCAATCCTACACATAAACCCGGTAATAGTAATTTCTGTCTTAGCGGGAACCTCGCTTGTTGTTCAGATCACCAGCGGTTTTGCTGTTAGTGACAATGTTGCAGCAGCAGTAGCAGCAGGTTTTGGTAAAACACATTGGGGCAAGGGAAAATACCAGCGGAACGGTGTCTGTGCAAGCCGCCAGGTATGGCCTTACGCACGTCTGCTATGGATTATAGGGTGTATATTGACCTTTGGAATTGGCATTATGATGCTTGTTGCCGCAGGAATGGACCAGTTTCATTATAATGACTTTGCCGCAGCAGTTTCATCTGGTATCTGTGCTTTAATGGTCAGTATCTTCTGTTTCTTCAAAAGTTTTGGCAGGAGATTTACCAGTTGGTATCGGTATCTGATTAAGCCGTTACTTCTATTGTTTTGTTTAATGGCGATAGTTACAGCTTCTGTTTGTATGGGCAATATGTCTCTGCGCAATGAAGAATTTTTATTCGCATTGTTTTTTATAATCTTCCCTGCAATTCTGTTTCTTGTTATCGCATTTATTCCAAGCCGAATCTTTGAAACTCCAACGCAAGTCTATGCAGAAGCCGTACCGCAGGTCTCACCTTTTAAACGTGTATGGGCTTTATTGTTGTCAGGGGGAATATTCTTAGGCATATGTGGCCTTCATCGCTTTTATGTCGGCAAAATCGGTACGGGTATCCTCTGGCTTTTGACGTGGGGCCTATTTGGATTTGGTCAGTTTATTGACTTTATTATGATCATCGTGGGGCAATTCAAAGACTGTTACGGCCGACGGCTGACTATCTGGGAAAATTCCGGTGAACAAACAGACATTGCATATACAAATGAAGCAGCCCAGGCTCAAAACAATGCTGTTGGTTTCACAGACAAAACGCAGTCACAAGATAGCGAAAAAGACGTTGATGACCAACATGCAGGCGATTCTTCGGCTCGAATCATTATGATGCCCTCAGCTTTTGGCGATTTTCATCCCTTTGACTTTTTGCTTTCCAGTATTGGATATATATTCTTACTTGTGGCAATCCTGGTTGGATTGGGATTCGTTGCCTATAAGGTGTCAAAGA
>CAZTKW010000573.1:0-2998 GCA_964614315.1 uncultured Pirellulales bacterium | reverse complement strand
CTGAGGGGCACACGATGGAAGAGATGTTTGCCCTCCGCGCGGCTGCCGGCGATGTGCCCGATATCTTCGGATCCCATGGCCGGTCAGGTGCCCAACAGCTGGTCGATCAGTTCGGGTTCGTTGATATGACTGACTATCTGCCCGACATGCCTAACTACACTCGCCACATCCACCAGCCGACCTGGCCGCGCTTTACGAATGAGGGCCGCCACTACCTACTCCCGACCCTGGCTGTTGACGGCCTTGACCCGAAGTACGAGGACAACATCTATCAGAGAGGCTTCGCCGTCTGGCCACTTATGGCCCGCGAGGATATCCTGGCAAAGTGCGGCTACAAGTTTACCCCGCTGTATGAGATAGCTAAGGATACCACCGACAAGGGTATCTGGCCTAAGCTCGATCAGTTGGCGATAGAGCCGGCTATCGATACCCCGGAGAAGTTTGAGGAGTTGCTACGGAAGATCAAAGCTCTCAATATTGAGGTCGCGGGTGCACCCCTGGCCCCGTTCAACTCAACAGGATGGTCCTACTTCCATACCAGCAACATGATGGACAATGGGCACTGGCGCATCAGCGACGAGGGTGAGGTCGATGGTTACTTCGGTCTGCCCGGCGCCTACCCGTGGATGAAAATGTGGAGTCGCTGGTACCAAGACGACCTGTTGGACAAAGACTATCTCATCCAGAAGGACGATCAGCTTCAGAACTAATGGGTCAGCTGTCGGGTCGGCGTATGTGTGGTGATACCGAACATAAGTGCGGCCCGCCAGGCGCTGCTTGCTGAGGATGAGACCGCTGTAGTCCGTCCAATCCCGTGGCCCAAAGACGATGACCGCTATGGCTTCTACGATGTCTTTGAGACCGGGTGGATGTCCTTCATATTCAACGCGTCGATTAAGGACCAGATCCCTCGTATCGTGGAGATCATCGACTTCATGAGCACCGAAGAGGGCCAGGCCATTCGATGTTGGGGGCCGCCAGACGCCGGGCTGTATGTCACCGGTTCAGACGGCAAGAAGCAGTGGAAGGACGAAGAGACCCGTAAGAACATTATGGAAAATGTCGCCGACGCCAAAAACGCCGACTACTACGGTCTCGAGAGCGCCCTCAGCAATGCTGGGAGCCGTATCGGCTGGGCCATCCCGCACGGACCTGCCGTCGAGGCCGATCCTCGTCTCAACTACCCGCCGGTGCTCGTGGCCGAGGACGTGGTCCCCAAGGTCTACAGCCTGAGCCTGAACTGCGGGTACAACGTTGATGGGCGCGTCAACTACGGTGATGGTGGTGAGAACTGCGACGCAGTTGGCGGAGCTTACTGGGGTTACATCCAGGCTGACATCAGCCAGGCCCTTGAAGCCAAGGACGATGCCGAGTTTGACGCACTGTGGGACCAGCTTATGACTGAGTTCAACACTGAAGGGCAGTATCCTGCCGCCAAGGCCGATATGGAGACCTGGTTTGCGGAGTTCGGCCCGGAGGGGTTGAGGGAGAAGGTGAAGTCTGGCTGATGCTTGACCGTGCTCGAGAGATGCGGGATGCTACCGCATCTCTCAAACCTTGGTGCGTCTGTTACCGTCCGACCAAGCAAGGTGTAGTGTCAAGGTCGCATCATGCGTGCGGCTATGGCACTACACCTTTTTCCTGAGAGGCTTTCATCCACGTTAGGAGGATGTGTCATGCAAGTGAGATCACGAGATGCCTATCTTGTACGTGAAGGAAACGTATTTCGGATAGGCACGGACAGGGTGGAAAAGGCTTTGGAGCTTTCCGGATGTGGTAGCTTCGCGATGACCAGCTACATCAATAAGCTAACGGGTAGCGAGTACGTCTCGAGCGGCGCGCAGCCCTCGGACGAGTTCGCGCTTACCTTCAATGACACGCAGTACTCGGGCAGCGACTGTGGCTGGGAGGTCAGCGACGTAGCGACCTCTGTGCTCTCCCAGGACGAGCTGGAAGTGATCGTCACCCTTGAAAACGCTGTGCTGAGGGTTGAGCGCCACTATGTGGCCTACCCCGGCGTGGGCGTCATCCAGGAGTGGACGGTCTACAAGAACATCTCGGGCGAAGATGCGACGATCAACAGGCCGCGCATCTTTGTTCAGCGCCTGATGAATGACGAGGTTGAGGATACAGACTTTCTGTACATGACGGGTGGCGGCAACTTCAGCGGCAGCACGATCCTGAAGGCCGTGGACGTCTCCGATGGTTACGTGAAGGACTTCGATTCCCAGGGGCCATCGGAAGCGACGGAAGTGGATGGAACCTTCGTCAACCCCTTCGTTCACGTCGCATCCAAGGGGTTGCAGGGTGCGGCTATCTGGTTTGAGTTCTTCGCCCTCCGCGATAGGGAGAAGGAGGAGGGTTGGTTCCTCACCTTCGACTACCAGGGATGGTGGAGGTCCCAATTCGGCAGCCGCGATCGCAACACCTCGCTGGTCGGCTGGTGTGAGTTGCTGTCCTACGAATTCAAGGCCGGCGCCACCATCCAGATGCCGCCGATGATGACTGGTGTCTTCACCGGCGATGTCGACGACCTGGGCAACACCATCAACGAGTACATCTACACCTACAAGTGGGACTACACACGCGACAAGTACTTCAACCGCGGCAGCATCAACATCTGGCGCACAGCCCCCCTTGCCGAGAAGGTCTACAAGGTCGTCGAGATGGGGCGCTACATCGGCGTAGAGCGCCTGTGGGTGGATGATTTCTGGTTTGACGCCAAGGGCAACTGGAATGGCGTGTTCGGCGACGATTGGCCGCATATCGCCGACTACATCCGCCGCAGTGGCATGGTCTTCCGTCTATGGATGCCGCCGTGGCATGCGGATAGGTTGTCCGATGTATCGGTTGAGCACCCCGACTGGATGCTGGACTTCCACGGCAATTGGTATAACTGGACGATCGACATGTCCCGAGAAGAGGCCTACCAATGGATCCTCAATATGCTCTGTGGCATGCAAGAGAAGATCGGTACCTATGATCTGCGCGTGGATGG
>CAZTKW010000572.1:0-3001 GCA_964614315.1 uncultured Pirellulales bacterium | reverse complement strand
TAGCCTTTGTGCTGCATACCTTCGTTCGAACGAAGGTATGCAGCACAAAGGCTATTGGAAAAATGTGTAAATATTGAATCACAGACAATCCTCGATTTGTGTGACGGGCTTGACGACTATGACAGGGCATCGTTCGTTAAGGATATAAGCCAGCATGTTGCCTGTCACGACGCCGATAGTGCAAGGCAACTTGTGGAGGCATTGGGGGATTCCCTCGATAAGGATGACCATAGAGAATGCCTGGAGGCCATAAGTGAAACAGTGTTTGAGGAAAAGGTGCGGTTGTCTCCAGACGATGCAATAGATGAAGTAATGGCTATTCATAATCACTCTGACCAGGCTAAGCAACTTAGGAAACTTTTCGAGGCCATTGAAGAAGGAACTGAGCATCCGATTGTCAGATGGGAATGTGTTCTTGATATCGTCGCACATTGGATTGAGACAGCTTCAAAGCCAAGCTTTGATTATGAAGTGATAAACAGCATTATATCTTATGCTCCGGACGAGGCGTGTCGTAGAATTGAGTTGGAACCGGAAAGCAAAGAGAAGTCAGAAGCATACAGTAAGTTACTTGATTGTGTCCACAGACCAGCAGATGTTCGTTTTCTGGATTTGGCTATTGAAGGTTACCGACAACGGATTACCAAGGCTGAAAACGAGAGAGACAGAAGTTTGGTTGTTGACAGTTTCCTGGAAAATACTAAAGAGAAGTTAAGTGAGTGGGATACAGGAACCATTGACGTCTTTGTCCCCACACTACTCCCATTCTTATCTGAGTTGGCGGACAAAGGAAAAAACCGAGATGAGTTAATTCTGAAGATTTTACGAAAGGCCACAATAGACAATAAGAGCCTTGTGAATAACCTGCTGGCTATGTTAGACAGCGTGGATCAACACAGACAAGCACATACCATTATGACTGAGCGATCGCCAGCAGACCTGCTTCAGGCCACGGTCTGTGAGGCAGGGAGTTTCACTAAGAAACTCTGTTCCGGGGAGGGGGAAGCGGCAAAAGTCCTTGAAGGGGTGATGGCAGAGCTTCTATACCTTCCAGGAGTTCCTCCAAAACCAGAGGCATCTGCAGGCACAACTGCCTCTTGCTCTCTCAAGGCGTTTAAATTACTCACGAGCAGTTATGTTGCGTTGAGGCCAGTCATCAGTGGTGTCAGAAAGGAGTTCATGACGGAAATGATGTCGCTGCTGCACCGAATTGTCAAACGCGAGGGTTTGAATGCTGAAGATGCAGGCAAGGTGGTAGCGGACCTCTTGACTGCTGTTGGTAGGTTAGAAGAAGAGTTCGCTCTGCAGGATTGGGAAGAAATCACAAAATTCATCACTGAAGGTGATAGTGACCGGTTGCTGCCCCCAATTTTCGGTAAGAAGCCAGCTATCTTTGTGGATTTAGATGGGTGTAGTTTTGTAGAAAGTCTTTTTAGTGAGGTGTCGGAGTGTCCCGGCAAGGGAAAGTATCTTGTTGAAGCCTGCTTGTCGGCATTAGTGGACTCCTACAGCGATGCAGACGATTGCTTAGTGGACTTGTCGGAGATGCCTGAGGAGATTCGGGATGCTAATGGTAAGATTCGCAAGCTCGTTTCAGATAAAGTCGTCGCATTGTGTGAGAAACTGGCCAAAGGCAATGACGAGTGGAAGCCACTCCTATCAATACTGCGGATATTCATTGCGTCCAACCTATTCTTACCGGAGTATCTCCTCGAAAGTGTTCAGTGGATGAGGCAGGGCCTCAAGGAATTTGCCGGAATAATACCTACTCACGAAGTTGACAAAGTGTTTCCCGTGTGCCTGACCAGGATCGGTTACTGCCTTGGCCGAATGGTTGTCCTTAGGGAATGTGACAAAGATATATTGAAACATACGGAGGCACACATCTGGCACTTACTGCTTGGATTGGCTGAGTTTGAATATAAAGCTCTGATCACAAGACCGGATGAGACATTCAAAGAGACTGCATTGTCCTATTGTGTGAAGCTCGATAGTGATCTAACACACCTTGAGGGGCTCTTGGCTGGCGATTTGGAGGCAGCTGTTCCGGAAGATGGGAGCCGACGAGACAAACTTGCTCAGTGCTTGTACTCGTCTTTGATTCAAGTGATTGAAGCGGAATGTGACGGCGAGGGGAAGACTGGCTTGCCGGAAGGCGCGACTGTGGCTGAGTATATAGGCATTGTCATTGGGGTTGCATGGAAGCTTGGACTCGACAAGCTTGGCGAAATTAGAAGCAAAATTTCTGAGGCGATGTGCCGATTGGCGGGCCAGACTGATATGAGTGCATTCAGGGGTGATGAGGACAGTCTTATCGAGGTCAACGAGGTATTTAAGTTCGAACTTTTTGTCAGGGCTCTGGGTGTCGTTAGTCGGGAGGAAGCGCTGTGCTTTGTGAGAGCACTTGCGGAACATAATGATGATGTTGGAGACTTTGGGCTATTCGATGAATTGCTTCTGGAGGATACACAATGGGTTTTCTCTAATGTAGAGCGAATCGGCGAAGAAGATGAGATTGCCGAGAAAGTTGCTTCCCTGTTGGAGCGTCTTTCTGAGGAGGCGCCTGATAGACTTGAGTGTGTGGTGGACATGATACAAGACATGTGCAAGCGACATGATGATTGGACATTCAGATTTATTGTACAGAAGGTGCTTGGCGTTGTGCTTGCCAAGAAAAATCCAGAGGAGGCTGGGAGCATTTGTTGTGCCTTACCAGAGTTTTGGTCCAGATCCTATGTAAAGTCCGAGATGGCCCTTACAATATGGGAGAGTGACCCTATAAAAGCCTTGGATCGGATGAAGGAAGTCGAGATTGGCGAAGTGAGAGCGAAAACGGTGCGGGAGTGCGCCAAGCGAATGATCAGTACCGACCAAGCATCCTTCTCAGGAGATATTGCAGAGAAAATGCTTAAAATATGCGAGACTCTCGACGATCCCGAGGACCGAGTCTTGGCAGCACGCGACGTAGCTCTTGCGGTGCTCAGGAAGAATGGCGAAGAAA
>CAZTKW010000571.1:0-3003 GCA_964614315.1 uncultured Pirellulales bacterium | reverse complement strand
CGGGGATTCCCTTAAATCATCAATGTCCTTTTTATAAGCCAGGCCAAGCACAAGCACCTTTGAGCCTTTTAAGCTTTTCCTGCGTTCATTCAGTGCTTCCATTATTTTTGTTATAACATAGTGCGGCATATTGGTATTGATTTCACCGGCCAGTTCGATAAAACGGGTCGGCATACCATACTGCCGGGCCTTCCACGTCAGATAAAACGGGTCAATGGGTATACAGTGTCCACCGAGACCAGGGCCTGGATAGAATGCCTTGAAGCCGAACGGTTTGGTGCTGGCTGCCCTGATAACCTCCCAGATGTCAATATCCATTCTGTCAAAAACCATCTTAAGTTCGTTGACCATAGCGATATTTATACATCGGTAAACATTTTCGAGGATTTTTGCTGCCTCGGCGGCTTCCAGACTGGATACAGGGACTATTGTATCGATAGCAGTGCTATAAAGCTTGCAGGCCATATCGCGACATTTATCTGTAAGGCCGCCGACCACCTTGGGAATGGTTTTGGTTGTAAAGTCCTTGTTACCCGGATCCTCGCGCTCAGGTGAATATGCCAGATAAAAATCATTGCCGGCTTTCAAACCGCTGCTCTGAAGTATCGGAGCAACCATCTCACGTGTGGTGCCGGGATAGGTTGTGCTCTCAAATACAACCAATTGACCGCAGCGCAGATATTTTGCAATAGTTTTGCTGCTGTTGATAATAAACTGCATATCCGGCTCACGGTTTTGGGTCAGCGGTGTAGGCACACAAACCAGTATGGCATCGATGGTTTTCAGTCGCGCCATATTGGTCGTAGCTTTGAATAGGCCTGTCTTCACCAGTTTTTTTACATGTGAATGAGGTATATGTTTGATAATGCTTCGGCCGGAATTTAGAGCACGGACCTTCTTTTCATCGATATCGAAACCGACCACCTTCAGACCGGATGAGGCAAATTCCCGAACCAGAGGCAGACCAACATAACCAAGCCCCAAAACACCTAAAGTAAACTTTTTGTCTTTGATTTTCCTGCACCATTCTCTCATAGATAACATCCTTGCAAAAACCTGCCGTTGGTCCCATAATCTCATAAAAACAGGCTGAAAAAAACATCTGCTTTACCTGTAATAATTAAACCGGAACTTATTACCGGTCGATTAATTGAACAATCAGTTTAGACGTATATCACAGAAAAGTCAATTGACTATTATTGATTTTTGACTTATTATTACCGATTATAAAAAGGAAATCGGGAATTGACTAACATTTTATTCACATGTATTGGCAGACGTGTCTCGCTGCTGAAAAGCTTTCGCAGGGCGGCAAAGCAGCTGAAAGTAAATGTCTCATTGCTTGGTACTGATACTACGGCACTGAGTTCAGCGTTGCAGTTGTGTGACAAAAAATTCGTGGTCAAGCCAACAACACACCCCGGCTATGTTAACCAGTTGCTTAAAATTGTCAGAGCCAACAGCGTAAAACTGCTTGTTCCTACCGTTGATTTGGACTTGAAAATTCTGGCTCAAAACAAGTCAAGATTTGCCGAACTGGGTTGTTGCGTACTCATTTCATCTGTTCAGGTGATTGATATTTGTCAGGATAAGAGAAAGTTCTACCGATTTTTAGTCAATAACGGCTTTGACGCCCCGCGCACTATGACCGTTCGCACTGCACTTTCAACGGGTAAACTTAACAAACCCTGGTTTCTAAAACCCTGGGATGGTTATGCCAGCAGAGGAAATGCAGTCGTAAGCCGCCGGAAGGAACTGTTATTTTTCTCTAAGAGAATACCAAACTGCATCGTTCAGGAATTTATTAAAGGTACCGAACATACCTGTGATGTTTATGTTGACTTTGATATGAAGGTACGCTGTGTTGTTCCGCGAAAACGTATAGAGGTAAGAGCCGGCGAGGTAAGCAAGGGACAGACGGTAAAACAGTTGCGTATTATGAGCGAAGCCGCAGGATTGGTTGAAGCGATTGGAGCAGGCCCTGGTGTAATAACTGTGCAATTGTTCCTCACCGAAGATGGTAAAGTAAAGTTCATTGAGGTAAATCCTCGATTCGGCGGAGGGGTGCCGTTGTCAATCAAGGCCGGCGCCAACTTCCCGAAGTGGATATTGCAGGAACTGCTGGGCAAAAGAACTTCAATTAAATTTGATGGTTTCAAAAATAATTTGATTATGCTTCGTTACGATGATGAAATCTGGTTCGAAGGTTCCTGACAGGGAGACTTAAAAGTGCTATTGGATAAGATAATTGGACCTGCCAGGCCTATCGCCTGGGTAATGCAATTTTGGCCGGTATTGGTTACTTCTTTTGTCGCTTCTTTGGCAGCTACAGCTCTGTGTAAAAAAATAGCCATAAAATTTGGCATCGTTGACAAACCTGATGACCTGGTCAAAACACACAAAGTGCCTATCGCATATCTCGGTGGTGTCGGAATGCTTATTGGTTTGACCGTTGGTATATTGGCTGGTTTAGGGTGCTTAACAGGCGAACAAATTTTCGACCAGAGACTAAGACGCCTTCTTGGGATACTGGCTGGCGGCGCAATAGCCTGTTTTGTCGGACTGGCCGATGACATATTCGATATAAAACCGTCGCAGAAAATTGTCGGACAGATTATTGCCGCAGTTATTCTGCTGGTGGTAGGAATTATGCCCAATCTGGATTTTTTGACCGAATTTTTGGGTTGGGAAATACCTCACAATGTTAAAAATCTGATGGAAATTTTGATTGTGGTATTTTTTGTACTTGGTGCGACCAATTCGTTAAATTTACTTGACGGACTCGATGGACTTTGTGCCGGTGTAACAGTAATTATTACTCTTGCTATGCTTCTGCTCTCAATACATCTGGCAACGTGGGGATTCAGCCAGACCGGTGACCCTGTGCGGATTATAATTTGTCTTGGTCTTGTCGGAGCCGCATGTGGCTTTTTGCCTTTCAATCGTTATCCTGCCAAAATATTTATGGGTGATGCCGGGAGTATGTTATTGGGATTTATGATG
>CAZTKW010000570.1:2215-3005 GCA_964614315.1 uncultured Pirellulales bacterium | reverse complement strand
ACCCCCAAGCAAGATCCCTCGGCTCTTCGGTGGTTCGCTTGATCTCCGATACCGACTCGACAGCCTGCTTCACAATGGACACAAGCGCCTCCCAGCGGGGGGGAATGGCGTCTACTGTGTCATCACTACCCAGAACATGAAGGAGATCTGTGACAGCCAACCAGTCCTTCGCTCCAAAGATACCCTCGACCACAGGAATCAGGGCCTCCCACACCCGGGGCGCAAGCTCGGCAGGGCAGTTCTTCTTCCCGAACGCTCCCCAGACCAGACGTGCGTACGTCCTGCCAGCCTGCTGCCGCTCGTCATCATCTGCGTCTGGGTGCTCCATCACTAGTTCGTACACGCGCGTCGCGGCATCGCCGTAGCGCTCAGGCCGGAAGTCATCGGCATTGACACTGCTACAATGGGCGCGGTGCACGCTCGTCGCGATAGCCAGAAACAAACCCGGCGGGTAACGAGCGCCAGATGACAGAATCCCCTCGCACTGCTCTGCCAATGCCACCAGGACCGGATTGTCTTGCTCCTGCGGCAGGTGATACCATGCCTGACCCAAGAGCGGGCCAAGGAGGTGGTCGTGCAGGTCATCCATATCCCCGATCAAGTCACCCCGGGGGATGATCGATTCCACGATCTCCGGCCTTCTATCGTGGTAGGCCGCGGCTGCTACGGAAGCAAGCGCGCTGATCTCGGGTGCTCGGCGCTCCTCCGCAATCCAGTCGGCGATCATGTCATACATCGCAGGATGTCGGCGCCAATGCCGCGGCCTTCGTGTCGAACGCGGTCGACACCA
>CAZTKW010000570.1:0-2205 GCA_964614315.1 uncultured Pirellulales bacterium | reverse complement strand
CGGCGCCAATGCCCCCGTCTCAGCCTGGCAGCGAAGTGGCACCGTGTCGTCGGGGGCCACTCGGCAGATACCCCTGGGACCGCGCTCAACAGCTCCTCCGCAACTTGACGGACATCCTCTGGCATTTTAGGCAGAAGTGCCAAGTCCAGAACCTCGAACGCGCAGATCACTGCATCTGGCCATCCGTAGCCGCTGAAGAAGTCTTTGCCACGATGATGCTCAGGCAAGTAGTCGAGGATCGTCCGTTCTGTCCGTGCCAAAGCCTCGCGGAACCAAGGAGCGTATCCATCGAGCAACTCAGGCAGCGCACCCTCCTCGCCGCAGGCCCCCATTGCAGGTTCCAGAGCAGAGATGATAGCCGTGAGTATGGTACTCGCGGATCCCAGCGGGTACGCGTATTCGATCACCCGCCCCGGGCTCTCGAAGATATCGGTCATGGGCGGAACTGATTTCCGCAGCAATTCCCGCAGTTCAGATACGCGAGCCGCTAGGTCATCTTGCGCTTCTTTTTCGGCCCGTTCTGGCTGTCTCAGCACGTTCCGAACATCCTGGGTCAAGCCGGTCAGTGGGCTATGAAGCTCGTAGAGTTCGATGAAGGCATCCTCATCCTCAGACCGGCCCCACTTCTCGAACTCGCCGGACCTTCTGAAGTCAGCTCTCGAATCCGACTCCACCCATCTCGAACCGACTCGGCTCTCGGACGGATGCCTCGGGTCGGGGATGGCCTTCGTGTCTCTGACAAGTTGGAGTAGGTCGGCGTGCCCGTCTTGGTCGAGACGATCCGCAATATCGGAGGCATAGCGTGCCGCAAGCCCATCACCGTGGGGCTCGTTGGCTATCGCGGCGATGGTCCCGGTGACGTTGGCCTGTTCGTTCTCGTCCAGGTCATGGAAGAAACGCTGGAGGCCCCAGCGGAGCCAGAAGACCATACTGTAGCTTCGGTAGAGCCGCCAGTCAGCAATCAGCCGCAACCACATGGCCTTACGCCAGGAAGGGCCCCCCGTGTGTTCGGCCACATCTTTGACCTGGTACAGCACTTCGGCAACCAAGGTGCGGAAGAGGATCAGCTTGGAGGTGCTCCACAGCGCGTCGGCGCACTCGCTGAATAGCTGGCCCTCCGACTTCCGGGCGCTGTCCTTCAGAATGTCGAGGACCTTCCACGCAAGCTCCTTCCGCACGTTGCCTGTCTCCCCAGACTCCCATAGCCATATTGATGATAGGTCCTCGAGGAGATCCCCGGTCGGATCTTCCCGCCGCTGTGGCTCGGCTGCATTTCCACCATCGGCTTCGTCCGTTTCAAGAAGATACGAGGTCATGTCCCTCTTGCGCGACGCCTCGCGATGGCGGAGGTCAAGGGCGTCGAGGAGCGCTGCCAGCACTCTCAAGATGTCAGGAGCATGCTCTGCGACGAACACGGAGTCTGCCAGGCCTTCATCGAGGAAAGCATGGTCAAGGATGTAATCATCGGAAAGCGCGGGCTCTTGGAGACGCCATCTCTCGTCGTCACCTCGCTCCAAAGTCAGAGCCCGCATCAGTAACCCGCAGGCCTCTGCTTCTGGCTCGATCTTATGGATGTGCTTGATGATCTCGGCAGTTATCCGGCTCGCGTCGATGCCGCACCTGGCCCCAGCCCATTCCGCAGGGATCCTCTCCGCCCATTCTGCTATGCGTCTCGTTACGATAAGATTGCCCTGGGTATTGGCTTGGTGGCTCGGGATGCCTGCCGACCAAGCCAGGATGGCAAGTGCAGCCCGGTTCCATTCGACGTCGGCGCCGCGCTCGCCTGGCCACAGGCTCTCCGCCAAGCGGGCCAAGGAAGCTACCGCCTCTACACCCGCTACATCACGCCCGGGCCGCCATTTGGTCGCCCATTTCCACCAGCGAAAGGCGAGCTCTGGCGGAACGGACAAGAGGACTGCTACCATGTCCTCAATCAGCTCAGACGGGCGTTCAATGCCCATGGCCCACTGATCGAGTGAGCGTCCAGGCAGCTCAGGTCCCTGAGCAACGTATGCCGAGAGAAGCCCGAGATACAGGTCTCTGTCCTCTTCTCTTCGTTCGTAAGCTTCGACCAGTAGGCCGGCCGCATCCCCGGGGTCGATGGCCGCTCCGCCCGGTGGATGCGAAAGAAGAAGGAGGAGTACACCACTAATCGAGTCGCGTACCGGGCCTCGAGGCCTCTCGTATAGCGCCTCGTACAGTGAA
>CAZTKW010000569.1:0-3018 GCA_964614315.1 uncultured Pirellulales bacterium | reverse complement strand
TTGAGGGCGTTGAGGTTGCCCTTGGGTGCGCCGGCGCCGGGTCGTCTGCCGCCTCGCGTCATAGGAGACCCCTTTCCGTACGTGACTGTACCGCAGCCTGAAAGCTGCGGCATGAGGGCAGCTACGGGTCTATGGTAGGGCGGGCGGGGGAGAGGTGGAAGGGGAAAGTGGCAGTGGGGGTGGGGGTGCTAGGTTGTCTTGCCTTTCTCTACGAGGTTCCAGTCCACTGCCCCGCACTTGCAGCGAACACTCGCGGGGGCCACCCCTGCCAGGGCGAGGCGCAGCATGCCGCCGCAAGATGGGCAGACAAACAGACCGCATAGATCCTGAAATGCTGCTACCACGGGGCGGAAGTCGTTGGGGGAAAAATCAGACCAGCTGTCGTAGTGCACGTTCCGATTGACGGCCCATTGTTCAGCGTTTGTACGAGTGCATATGGGTCCCACAGTGCTGTCGAATTCTTTCAGCGCCTCAAGGCGGTCCTGGTCGCCCCATGACTGGGCTGCGTTCTTGGCCTGCCTGAGGAGTTTGCGGAATTGTCCCATCGCCGAGGGCAGGAAGTCCCCCAGATCCCATCGAGCGTTCAGTTTGCACGTTATGGGCGAGTGAAGATCCTGACAGACCATCCCGAAGAATTCCTCCAATCCGCGGCGGAGACGGTGGGCTGCAGGTGGCACGTCATTTCTCTGAAGATCCTCCTCTATCCGCTGCCACATATCTGCTGCGCAGCTGACCTGTGGGCCGGTATCGATGTTCCAATTGTAAAACTCCGCCGTCTGCGCCCGGCTTACCACACCCTCGGTGGTCAGTTGGTTGGCCCATGTCTTGTCGTGGGTTGTGATCAAGAACTGGCGGTTGGGGAAGGAGGTGGCCAAGACATGACAGACCTGTCTTCGATGGTCAGCGTCGACGGACATCACTACGTCGTCTAGGATAAGTAGGTCGATCAAGCCCTCGGTTAGCCGTTCCGCTAGTGCCAAGTAGAGACAGAGTCCCATGCTATCTTGATGACCCTCGCTGTGGAGCGCGTGAGGTGGGTGGGTGCCGCGTCCGTAGAAGTCAACCTCAAGGTTGAGTGCTGGCCCTACAGACTCGAGCCTGGCCGTAAACTTGTCTTCGTCTGGCCCGTGCAGTTGTCTGTATAGCTCGACAAACCGATCTCTGATGTCTTCATAGAGCGCCCCCAAGACAGTATCTCTGGCCTGTAGGAAACTCTTTAAGAGTATGGCGGCTCGTCGGTAGGAGAGGTCGGCGGCGGCGAGTTGGTCTTGGGCCCTTTCAAGCGCTTTTAAGTTCTCTTCGAGGCGGGTTAGGCTATCCCAAGCGGTTTGCTCTGGGGTGGCTTCGGGGTATTTAGCCTTGGCTACCGAGTGAATGCTCTCAAGGAGCTCAAGAAGGTTGTCAGGCGCAAGCATGCGCCGGACGTCGTGCGGGCCAAAGCGGGTATCTGGATATCTCTCTACGGCGGGACTCAAGGCAGCTGAAAGTGCTTGCAGGTTGGCTAGCCACAGTCGAAGTGGTGGAAGCTGATCCTTGAGGGCCAGCAGCCGGGCGGCGTCGACGAGTTTCTGAGCACTTGGGATGGCAGCGTTCACAGAGCTACTGATGTTGGCGGACAGTTCTGTGATGCGTGCCTGCCGTTGCGCGGCATCTTGTGCGGTTGATAGGCGCTTCTCCAAGTATTCCCGGAGGGCACCGGGGGGCCAAGGCGTATCACATAGAGGGCAACTGCCCGTCTCGTCGATGAGATCGATGCCCAGTTCGGTCAATTTGAGACGCGAGAGAGCGCGCAGGAGCAAGGGGTCAGACCTGACCTCAGCTATCAGGCTGCGGATTCGCTCATCGTTCTTCCCTAACTGGACCTGATTCTGTGGCGACGTTAGACTGCGGAGGTTTTGAATGTCCTTCTCCAGCAGGGTGACGTTAATGGCTTCGTCGGCAGGTGCGACGGTTGGGGGCGCAAGGGCGGCTTTCAGCTCTGCGGAGCGAAGGTGGGAAATGGGCTGGCCGCCGAGGGCCGCGCGGCTCTGATTGGCAAACTGGAGAACGATGTCTTCACGGTAGGTTTGCTCCCGGACTGTTGCATTGACCAGGCCCTTCGCCATGTCCACGCTACGCTTTGCGGCTTCGCGCTCTTTGTCGAGATCATTGTGTACTCTGACAAGTGCCTTCCTGATATCCTCTATTTCGGTGATGTTGAGAAGCTCTTGAATCTGCTCGGCGCGGGTACCAGCCTCAGCCGTGATGTATTTGAGGATGTCGCGTCTAGTCAGGACATGTTGTCCCCTTCGGGCGAGAGCCATGACTGGCTGTAGAGATGGGGGTGAGGGCTTGCTGGAATGCAAGTTGCCGGGATCGGCCATGCAGCGTGTTATCTCAACCGGCTCGGTCACTCCTGGCAGCTGAACGACGGCCCGTACGGTTGCCTCCTCCGGCTTGTGGTCAATGTGAGGGCCGTGCTTGCTGAGCGTGATGCCGCCAGTTCCTGGGCCAGTGAGACGCGAAACTCGGCCAGTGAGCAGGAAATCAATGGCGTCTACGACTGCACTCTTGCCTGATCCGTTGGGCCCCCAGACTACAAAGTTGTTGACGTCGGGTCTCAGTAACAGGGAGGGAATGCCACGGACGTTGCAAATCTCAAGCTCAACCACTCTCATGGTGGTGCCCCTGGCGCTGACTTGATGGCTTTGATTACGTGGGGCGCCTTTTGGAGGTTGCCGCTTGCAGCCAAGTCCTTGAGCTCTTGGATTACCTGCTTGTCGAATTCGTCGCGCTCCTCGAGGTTCGCGAACATCCGGTCGAGTATCTGTTCTACGAGGGATTTCTGAATGACGCTTTCACTTGTCATTGGCTCACCACCAGGCAGATTTCACGTGACCAGCGTTTTGTCGTGGCCAAAGGCTAGCGCTGGCATAATGCCAGATCGTGTCGGACGTGTCAAGGATTGGAGGGGGTGATAGGGGCGCGAGCGGGGCGCTGCGTGCGGCTGGTCGCGCGGCTGGAGGGCGCGGGCGGCTT
>CAZTKW010000568.1:0-3022 GCA_964614315.1 uncultured Pirellulales bacterium | reverse complement strand
TTTTTTACAAAAACACACAATAAAACGTATCATTTTGTAACTTTTTTTTCAATTTTTCCGCTTTTTGTTCATTTTTTCGTCTTTTCTTTGTCATTTTTTGGCTTTTTTTGACGTTTTTTTCCCGCTTTCAACTCCCCGCTGTTGTGACGAAAAATCGTACCAAACGCGCAAGTATCCAGTGGCCTGAATGGTATATTTCCAAATTTTTTTTAATACTTTTTGCATAAGCACTTACAACTTTTTCCCTTTTCAAATCCCACGAATTTTCGTATCAAATGCGCAACTTCCTCTAATTATGAGGAGGCCTCTTTTCCCTCCCCCCTGAAAAAACTAAATAGGCATTCTGAGGATTAGGGTATGTTCTGCAATCTATTAAAATTAATCCGCGAAGCGCATCAACTCTACGCGATACGCAATACGCACGACGCTCGATGAGATACAAACCACGAATTGAACAAACAAACCCAATTTTCTGGACGACCCAATGAACATAACTTCTTTTATAACAAAGCACTATGAACAAAAATCGCCCCCTCGCCGGCCTGAAAACAAACCCAATTCATTTTCAACATAAAGAAGGCCGGGACGAAACCTGCCAAAACGCGGGACGGTTGACACTTTTTGCTAATTCGGCCCATTTTTAAGGTTTCAAGAGTTGACAGAATGTACAGCAGGCTGTTAAATTACCAGCAGTTAGAATTTGAAGTGCCCGTAGCTCAATCGGACAGAGTCGCGAACTTCGAATCCGAAGGTTGCAGGTTCGAGCCCTGCCGGGCGCGTTTATGCGATATTTAATATCAAATGTTATCGCCTTGAGTCTTGAAAAGCCTTTTTTTTTAAATATCCGCCATTGTTAAAACGGTCGCGAAAAAGCAGCAAAAGAAATCTCTGAGACCGAGCTTTTAAAAACCTTCCTCAAGGGCTAAAAAAGGGCATAAACGGGGGGCAAAAGGAAACCAAAGAAATTTGTGAAAAAAACTTGACAAAACACGTAAAGTCTGGTATAGTTAAGGTTTATGGAAATTGTCTAATGGGAGACAAAGGGTTTTTACACAAATATGGGAAAGGATTTGAAAATGAGAAGAAAAGTGAATTTTCAGCAAGTAACCATTTTGATATTTCTGGTGTTTACAGGGGGTTGTTTTTCTTCTAATCCAAAAGACATAGAAGCTTATGTAAAACCACACGAGGTCATAGTAACTGCCGAGCGTTACCTGCTGCAACCTCCAGATGAAATTGAAATTCACTGTACGAAGGTTCCAGAAATCCACCTTCAACGACAACGAATTCGCCCCGACGGCAAGGTAGGTTTTGAATCCCTTGGTGAGTTCGAAGCAGCCGGTAAAACACCGGAAGAACTCGCAAACGAACTTCAACAGAAGGTAATCCAACTTTATACATTAGTAGGAGATAAGCCGATAGAAGTTCGGCTTATTGCTTATCAAAGCAAGTTTTATTACGTACTGGGGCAGGTCTATTTGCCCGGTCCCAAAGTTTATACGGGGCGCGACAGTGTGATGTCCGCTCTTGCCGCTGCACAACCTAATCCAATGGCCTGGCTGAACCGAATCCAGGTAATAAGACCTTCAGGCGACAAGAATATTAAAGCCAAAATCTTTGAAGTAAATTTCGACCGGATGGCTGCTCACGGAGAACTCAGCAAAGATGTTCTATTGCTGGAAGGCGATATAATCTATGTGCCGCCGACCGTGTTATCAGCAATAGCAATGAAGATAGAAGAGTTTATAAGGCCGATTGCACGAGCTTTTTCCGGCGTTTATATTGTTGAGGGCGGCGGCGACAGGCAGGTCAGCGGGTATGGTTCCGGAAGCAGCGGATATTAAGAAGAATTTTTTACAGTCGAGGCCGCTTTTATCGAATAGAGTAAATTAAAGATAGAGTTTTAGTTCGAATGAGCCAGCGAGAGACATTGAAATTAGTTCATTTCGGCAGCACGTTCTGGTTTATGCTTTGCGTGGGGTATATTCTGGCCCTGATGTTGCGACAGGCAGGTTTTAACTGGTGGGTCATATTCTCGCTGTCCGGTCATTCGGCACTACTTGTTTTTTTGCTTATAAGCTTATATTTATTTGCAATTTTCAAAGGCGCTTCACGAAGTCATAAAATAGAAGTAGAGCATCCACTGACCAGCACAAATCCTTATATGGTATTTTACCTGATAGCACCGTTTTTAGGTAGTTTGGCCGGTTTTTTGGGTATGATAGGCGTAAAGACAGCCAGTCAATTCCTTTCGGGGATAGTTCTGGGAACTCTTGGTACGACATTTTTGGTGTGGGTGATTCTGGATCCATTGACAATTCTGGCAGAAACATTACTTCCCTCAAGCCGAAAGCACCGCTTAGAACGTCTGGATCAGATAAAAAGAGAACGACAGAAAAGACAGATTCAACAAAAACGCCTTTTGGCTGAAATATTGGCCGAGGAGGAGCGAAATCAGCAACGATGGCGTCAGGTTTTGGAGCCGGAGGCTGAAAAGCTGGCAGCTCTGCCGATAAACAACAGTCCTGATATTAACCGGATAGAACTTGAAGCGATTGAGATAGGCGTTAACGCATGGCAAATCGGGGGACTGAATTGTATGCGGCAGCTTCGTGATATGGCAACGGAGTTATGCAGAAAAAAGGAGCAAGACCCGATGATTATCGATTACGTCTCGACGTGGTGGGACGGCATCGGCCAGTGGCACAACCCATCGCTTGGTTAGCTAATTTTAATCAAGCGTATCGGCCGGCAGATAACATCCTAAATTTCAGACAGAGGCAAGGGTGGATAAGACAAAAGTTTTTTCAGTAACAGTACTTTTTTTATTTCTTTGTTCGACTTCGAACGGATTTAATCTCATCTACGTTGATGTTAACGGGCCGAACGACCCCGGCACAGGCGGTTTTGAAGACCCGTACCACAGAATCCAAGCTGCAATTGACGACGCCAACGACGGTGATATTATAGAGATACGTCCTGGAGTTTATACAAGAGCGGGCAATTACGATCTCGACCCGAA
>CAZTKW010000567.1:0-3027 GCA_964614315.1 uncultured Pirellulales bacterium | reverse complement strand
TGCTATTCTTGTGCCATTTGGTGAAATAGCCAGGGCATAGACCGAATAGTTGTCAGGGAACCGAGAAATAATCAGCGGCTTTGTTCCATTATTTGGATTAGGCCACATCGTAAGTGATGGGCATTTGCCACCACCACCCGCGAATATAATATCCTCTTTTGCCATTACGCCCTGTTATCACTAAAATGGAAATATTTCATAATAAGCTCTAATCAGCTGGAATTAAACCGGAGTAGAATACACTCCATACTTTGAGGAATATCCTCCCCGTAGTATTTGATTTAGATAATTCGGCAATTTGATATTGTAGCTAGAATAATTGCCTTTCTGTGTGTAGTCGCCACCAAGGCGGATTTTATCTGAAAGGCTGCCCAGTCGTTGATTTCCGGGAGAAGCCAGATTGGGACGAATATATTCTGTTGCAAGCAGATAGTCGGTCTTTCCGTAACGTTCAGCATCCAGACTGGGGACAGTAGCGTATGTTACCGGAAGCGAAACATAGTTGCTTCGTGATCTGTATTTGCTGTCAGTTTTTGTGCCCGCCACGATATCATCGATAGTAAATCTTTTTCCGGAAAGTCCTGAACCCCCTGACATTCTTTGCTGGGCATCAACCATGGTTGCTTTAATTATGTCTATAACTTCTCTTAGTTTCTGTTTTCCCTCTCTGGCGACACGCTGACTTTCTTCATACGATTTAACAACGAATTTGACCTCTCGTATTTTTTCAGAATCGTTTTTTAATTGCCAAAGGGCATCATCCCATTGCTTTATACGCCGGTTCAGTTCATCTATAATTTCCGCTAAATCCTCTTTGATCCGTTGGACTTTGTTACTTGCTTTCGCTATTGTTCCATGTGCTTGCTGGAGTTGGGTTTTCATGATGCGCTTCCTAACTCCACTGGAGGCTGAACTGGAGATTTCTATGTGCCTTGCCGCTTGACCTGCAGAGTTAAAGGTATTTATTTGTTTGTGAAGTTCCCGTATGAGACCTCGGACGTTACGCTTGATTTCGTTAAGAGATATTTTACATATTAATCCCATATGAGTAATCCTGTTATTTTACATTCAGAATTTGGTTGTAGTTGTTCACCATTTCAGTTTAGCGTTTTTAAGCTGTCTTTTTTGCTTTTTCCGTCGTCTCTCACTGCTTTCTCGCTCTTTTTTCTGAAGAGCCTTCTTCTTTTCTATATAGCCAGCGTCATTTACAGCAGCGTGTTCGGCCTGAATAGCAAGATGTTGAGCTTTTTTTGTTTCCTTAATATGTCCCGCAGCTTTATTGACCTTAACTGCATCTTTCCTGGCGTCTTTTGCTCGCTCATCAAGATTTTCTTCCGCCTTCCTGCATTTGTCTATTTTCTTCTGTAAATCACGATTTTGTTTTTTGAATTCATCATGGACTGTCTTGGCCGCTCTTTCGAGCGCCTTTTTTACTTTATCTACTCCCTCAACGGTGGAAGAAAGAAACAGTTTCCTTGAAGTTTTCGCAACCGTTTTCTTATCACCAACTATCAGCCCCATATGCTTTGCTCTGTCTTCGCTTTCACGTCTGCGAGTTTCTATACCCTTCTCAATATTTCTACGAGTTTCAGCTCTTTCTTTCATAGGATTCTCCCTGCAATTTTTTATAATGTTATCCTGTCACGGACACTTAGTTCGAGTTCTTCCAGTTTTTCGTAAAGAAAAACAAGTTGCGGCTGTACGGTTTCATTCCAGTGCTGTGAAACCTGCTTCATAATAAAGTTTACATCATTGTCATTTCCGGCAAGCTTTTTGATGGAAAGCAGCCGAATCTCTGTTGTATCTGTAAAGTTAATGCTTTTTTCATCAATCTGATTTTGAAAGGCCTCGCAGTCAGCCAGTATGTTTTCGCACTGTTGGACAAAAACATCCGATTCTGTGAATTTTGCCTTAGAGCATATATTTGCCCATTCATCCTGAAGTCTGCTTATGGCTACAGCAGCATTATTCAAACACCAATGCCTAATTTGTTCAAGCACATCATTAATATCTGCAAGCATATGGAGGGCTTCTTTTACATTGAAAGTAATATTTTCCGAACTCAATTTACTTCTCCTTGCATTAATGAAACATCGTTAAGCCTGTTAAAATTTTGACTCTATAAGATACAACTCTTCCTTTAGTTTTACAAGATTTGGCCGAACTGTCTCCTGCCAGCGAGTGACAAGCAATTCGATCACTTCCGTCAACTCCTTATTGCTTTCGCTGAAAGTCTCGACTATACGGAACCTGGCATCGAAATCACAAAGCGTCTGAGCAAGTCTGTTTTGAAAATTGGTGGACTCATTTTTGAGTTCCAGGCAGTTTTGCCTGAATAACGTATCCTGCTTCTGTGCTACTCCAATGATTTCGTTATACCTATCGGATAAATCCTCTGACATTTGTTTGACGTTTCGATATATTCCCTGAGCTTCATCCAATGCATTAATGAGAGACCTTCGCAGCATAGATATTCTCCCTGTTTGATTTTCAGTAAACCAGTCTTCCTTTGAAATAATTGACACAATTGAATCATTACCTATATAGCCTTTCAGCTTAAGGTATGCGTTAGCATTTAAGCATCGCACGTATCTTGGACGATGAAGACCTTCGGTATAGAAGTAGGCCTCGCCCGGATCAAGTCGAGCGATCTCCTCGATTTCAGTAGCGCCTAAAAGCATAGCGCCGCCCAAATCCTCTCGGTCTTCATTACTAACCAGACGATGAGCCAGTTTAGTGCCGGTATTTTTCACGACCTCGGGAGCTACCGTGGAAGGCAACTGGTCGGCGATTATGATACCTTCGCCAAGGGCTCGCAACTCAGCTAGCATCCGTGAAATATACTGGGCAGCGAAGGCTTTGGGATCTGCTATTTCCTCCGAAGCCTTTGCTGAGCCGGTTCTACCCACAATATTATGTGCTTCTTCAATAACAGTTACATGATGCAGATCCTTGTGACGGCGGCGGGGATCGGTTTTCATCTGTTCCCTGATGGCAGAGAGCAGGAACAATGTCAATAAACAGGCA
>CAZTKW010000566.1:0-3035 GCA_964614315.1 uncultured Pirellulales bacterium | reverse complement strand
ATTTCGATGCCGTTTCGTTGGCTAAAACAGATGGCTCAGGTGGCATCGTCGAACCAACGCCTCCGGGGGGACCGCCCCGAATTGTTACGGTTGAGGGGCAAAATGTACTTGTTGACGGTCAGCCGTACTTTCCCATCGGGATTTATGGCGGTGTGCCGTCTGTGTTAGCATCCAGTACTGGCTTTAATATGGTTTCTACCGATGCGAAACTAACCACGCTCGAAGACCTTGACGAGTGCGAAGCCTATGGAATGATGACCTGGGGCGATTTATCCGGTGTTGCAAGGGGGCATGCGCCCACGCAGGCGGCTTTGGCGGCCAGCCATATGAAAAATCATCCTGCGGTTCTCTGCTGGTACAACTGTGATGAGCCCGACCATCCCTCGTGGAATGTACCGCCGCCTGAACTACGTTTTATGACCACTGTGCTGGGGGAAATGGACGCTAATCATCCAACTGCCGCCGTTATGATGCCCTGGCCAGACAGTCATAGTAATTCGTATCAGTACGCCCATACGATTGATATCTCGATGATAGACCCATACAGTTCGGATATTTCGCTTGTAATCAACCAGATTGATGCTCAACGTGATGCTGTTGGGCCTGATAGCCCTATGTGGGTAGTTCTTCTTTCAAACTATGACAGTGGGACGGGGCCAGTACCAGTCTCTGAATATCTCTATGGTACCACCTATGGCGCTATCACGCACACGACCAATGGGCTGTTCTGGTTCTCTTATAATCCGGGCAGCTATCCCACTGCGTGGGCTACACTTACGGATATTTCGCTGGAACTGGAAGAGCTTAGCCCGTCTCTTGTCGGCGAGACATCGTCGAAAGTTGTATCGGTTTCGGACCCGGATATTCATACAATACTTAAGGAATACGATGGTAAATTGTGTTTAATTGCCGTAAATATCAGCAGTAATGCTGCAAATTCGGCACAATTGACGATTCCGGGGATAACGGCGACGGAGGCGCGGGTGAAGTTTGAAGGGCGTACGGAAGCTGTTGTAAGCGGAGTAATAACCGATGACTTCGGGCCGCACGAACGGCATGTTTATGAGGTGGGGCGCGGATACAGCGAGTTGGCAGACTTCATAGCACAGTGGTTAAGTACCGGCTGTAACAGTGGTAATGGCTGGTGTGATGGGGCCGACGCCGACGAAAGTACGAAGGTGGATTTCGCAGACTATGCATATTTTGCTGACGGGTGGTGGTTGTACTGAGGTGAAAATAGGAAGGGGGATTTTTGAGTCAAAAATTGGGGTAGTTGGCGAAAAATCGCGATTAAAAGGGCTAAAAAGCGTAAAAGAGCAGAATAATTTGACCAAAAAGATGTACTTTTGTGTATTTTTTTGTATTTTTGGTGTTGGGGGTTTTTAGGCACCTTTGATTTTGGGCTGAAAATGGGTGTGGGGGCGTTGGCCGTGACAAAAAAACGTACTTTTTTTAACAAAATGGCGCACTTTTTGAACAAAAAGCGGAAAAAACGAAAAAAAAGTAACAAAATGACTCGTTTTATTGTGTGTTTTTGTAAAAAATTTCACACCCGATACAAAAACCATTTCCAATGTTAAAATAGATAAACTTTAGCAGGCCGCGCTGGGGGCGTGTGAGTGGTTGACTTGTTGAATGTTAAAATGGGGAAGATGGGCGGGCTGCGCAGTTTTGAATTTTGAGTTTTTAGTTTTGAGCTGTGGAGCCGCTTCGCAGGACTTCTTTTAAAAAAAGGCATGGGAAACGAAAAAATATTGAATCCCGCAGGAGAAAAGTGAAAAAAAGTTAAACTGGAAAAAAAGACTTAAAATATAGAATCCCGCAGAGGCGCGGATACCTAAGGCACAGTGGCGCAGAGAAAAACGGATTAAAGACAGCATTTATCTTATGTGAAACACGAAGCTCACGAAGGACACGAAGAAAAGACATAGATTTTTGTCAGCTTTGTTCTCTCGGCACGGACTGCTGTCAAAGTGAACTTTTTCGCCGGCCGTGCCTTCAAGCACTGTTGCAGGAAAAACTGCAACTTACGCTACGCCTGTAGCTGACTAAATAATTATGGGAAAAAAGGGTTGTGTTTTGGGAAGGAAAGGGTATACAATTAGTATTTAGTCGTTAGTATCAAGTATTTAGCTGGTTGAAGTTTGCTTAAAATTATTATATAAAAAGAGCGAAGGGAAAACTACTTTGTGGTTGTTAGAAAAATCTGTTGCGGGTTTGGGTATAATATGGTTTGAAAAATGAGACAAATAGGTGGCTGTCCCTAATTATTTATGAGCGGAATGGCGGACTGTCGCTCCGAAGTTTGAGGATTCGAGTCCCTTCGAGTATAAAAAAGGCAAGTCGAACAAGACTTGTCTTTCATGCAATGATCCTACCTTACGAAGAAATCCACCAAAGGCTTCATATGCTGAACAGACTTGACTATCTCACCTACCTGATCCTTAAAAGGGAGAGACCAAAAGGAAGCACTTTTGTGGAAGGATTCCACAAGCCTGATGGCAAGGTTGAGTTTTTTGGTATGGCTTTCAAGGTGTTGAATCAGTGCCTCGGTGAGTTCCTTATTTTCTGCACAAATATGGTGGATCCACCGCTCTCGCTCCTTCCAAAATTCCTTATCATGTTTAAGATGTAATTCCAGAATAGATGAACCACCAAATTCTCCGGGTGACAAATAATCAGCAAGTATCCAATGATAGGCTCGTGGTTGGTGTTCGTATTTCAGGTAGGTCTTAAGCCATAAGCATCCATGATCGGCAATAAGCTTATCGAATTCTGATGTAGATTCTTGTATCCTACCCAACATAACTTTCTGTGAGGGTTGCAACTCGGCATTCAGCGTAACATCAAGGCCGGTAGGATACGCAATAATCGAAACATTTGGAACATCGTTTTTGGGCATATTATCAGAAAACCCAAATCTGTAAGCCCACCATGTACCACCACGAGTAAATTGAGGAGAACCATACCTCCGGTCAGGATAGTACTCTAAATCAAAGTCATTTGAGCTTGATTTCTTTATCCTAAAGGGCATA
>CAZTKW010000565.1:1811-3042 GCA_964614315.1 uncultured Pirellulales bacterium | reverse complement strand
TACCATAAGGCCATCCTGAATAATGATATACCCCTTAGTATCGGCGGAGGCATCGGCCAATCACGAACCTTTATGCTGATGCTTAAAAAGGCGCATATTGGAGAAGTCAGCGCAACTGTATGGCCGCAGATACTAAAGGATATGTGCAGGAAGAAAAATATCCATCTGATTGAATAAAAACTCGGCTGCTGATACTTTCAAAAGGACAGTTTATTTCGTTTGTTTAAGAAGCTCGTCGAGCCCCTTGCGGGCCTTCTGATGAGCAGGGTCGCTTTCCAGAGCCCTGCGATACTCGCCGGCCGCCTGCTCTGTTTCCCCCTGCTTTTGAAACAAAACTCCGAGATTGTAATGGCTCTCCGCAAAGTCCGGAGCTATCTCAATCGCTCTCGAATAATGTTCGAGGCTTTTATCGAATTCCCCCTGCAGCAGATACACATTCCCTAAGTTGTTGTGCGCCATAACAAACTTCGGCTTTATTTCCAGCGCCCGTGAATAAGAGCTGACTGCCTCCTCGAATTTACCGCTTTGGGCCAGACTGTTTGCACGCTCATAATGCTTCAGCGCCTCCTCCATATCCTTCTGGTTTTCAATCGCCGCAGCCAGATTTTTTTCCGCTTCAGCGTCACCCGGCCTCACCCGCAAAATATGCCGATAGTGTTCAGCCGCATCTTCAAATTTACCTTGTTTGCTCATAACTACAGCAATATTATTGTGAGCGCCTGTATGGTCGCCGTCTAATCGGAGCACCTCGTTCCAGTGCACAACGGCTTCGTCGAATCTGTCCAGGTGCATAAAAGCGTTCCCAAGGTTATACCGGGCCTTAATGTAATTTTGATTTATCGCAAGTGCCTTGAGATAATGAGTAACAGCCGCCTGGCTTTGACCGTCATCATCTAATGCCGTCGCAAGATTATTGTGTGCCGTATAGTTGTCATTTGTAACCGCAACGGCATGTTCGAAGAGGGTAATGCTGTTTTTCCAGTGCTGCACCTGAAGCGCAGTCAAAACCGCAAAAACAGATATAATTAAACAGCCTGCCGATGCCAGAACGATATTGCGATATCGCCAGCGGGACAGAACCTCTGGCACGCCCCATGCAATAATAATAAAAAGCCCTGTCAGCGGTACGTAACTGTACCGGTCGGCCATCGCCTGACCGCCCACCTGAACTAATCCGATGACCGGCACAAGGGTCCCTATATACCAGAGCCACCCGACAGCCAGGTACGGC
>CAZTKW010000565.1:0-1801 GCA_964614315.1 uncultured Pirellulales bacterium | reverse complement strand
TCTGTACCGGATTACTGCTATTGAGATGACCAAAAGGACCAATGCAGCTATTATGGCGTAAGCTAACGGCAGGTTACTCCCCGGGTGAGGATATAAAACTGCAAGCCTTATCGGCGCTATCATTTTTTGAATATATCTTATATACGAAACAAGCGCATTGGCGATGCGGCTCCCCAGCGGTATCATTTCCAGAGACCGCATAGTCCCTCCTTCCTGCTGAACAAGAAAAGTGATTATGCTGAAAACCGCCGATAAGATAAACAGCGGTATCTTCTCCTTCACCAATCCGAAAAGCGTTGCTTGTTTGTATGTGGATTTAGACGAAACTGTCTTCTGAGACTTTCCCCCCCCTTTGGACCTGCCGGCCTGAAATCTTTCTAACGGCCAGTAATCTAAAAGAAGCAGTACGAACGGCAGCGTAACAAGCATTGCCTTGGACAAAAGTCCGAGGCTAAAAGCCAGCGCCACCGATAGATACCTTGCCGGCCCCGGCCTTTTGGCATAATGCACATAGGCTAAGATTGTCAGCATCAGAAAAAAAGTGCTCAGCACATCTTTCCGCTCAGCTATCCATGCGACCGACTCGACATGAACTGGATGAAGTGCAAATAACGCTGCAACAAAGCCGCTGCGCCACACCTTGCCCGTCATCTGGTGTAAGGCTAAAAATAGTAGCACCCCGCTCGCTATGTGAAAAAATAGATTTGTAATATGAAAAGCGCGTGGATTTAAACCGAAAAGCTGATAATCGAGCATAAGCGACAGCCACGTAACAGGATGCCAGTTGCGAAGCGACCCGGTCGTGAAGGCCCAGCCGATATTTTCGACGCTCACCCCAGACTGTACGTTCGGGTTTTCCGTTACATACACATTATCATCATAATTGACGAAATCGCAGTTGTGTACCTGCCAATAGACGCCTATAGTTGAAACCGTCAAAAGCGCCGCAACAAATATTGTTTTGTATTTACCTGGGACTTTTTCCACATTTAACAGTATACCTTCTGAACCTGCAAAATCAATCTCAAACCAACCTTTACCCTGCTCTGGTGTTAGGCCTAGCTTTTTTACGAACCGGTTTTTGTGTGCCGGCCGCGTCTGATATTCGCTAAAAAAACTGCTCAAGTAGCTAAAAAAGTGACAAAGTTGCTCAGAATGAGAGAAGACATTCTTCAAAATAATAGTTGATAAATCCATCCATTTATGGTATATTGTTGATTCTAAGGTATAATTGGAAATCAGGAGAAAGATATGAGTCTATTAAGAAGTAATTCAATAACGGCCATTTTTACTTGTCTTGCCATCTGCTTTTGTAACGTTCATACTCAAGCAGCACAAACAGGCACTGTCCTAAGCCATCAAAAAATCAGTGATACCGAGGGCAATTTTACAGGTATTTTGGACAATGAAGATGAATTTGGTTCTTCTGTTGCTTCTTTGGACGATCTAAATGGAGATGGTGTAGTTGATCTGATAGTTGGGGCTACCCAAGATGATGATGGGGGTAGTAGCAGAGGGGCTGTTTGGATTCTATTCCTAGACTCAAATGGTGATGTCAATGATTATCAAAAAATCAGCGACACTGAGGGGAATTTTGCTGGCATCTTGGACAATAGCGATGTTTTTGGGCGTTCGGTTGCTACACTCGGAGATCTCAACGGAGATGGCGTTGGCGATATTGCTGTGGGAGCAACCGGAGATGATGATGGGGGTAGTAGCAGAGGGGCTGTCTGGATTCTATTCATGGACTCAAATGGTGATGTCAATGATTATCAAAAAATCAGCGACACTGAGGGGAATT
>CAZTKW010000564.1:0-3045 GCA_964614315.1 uncultured Pirellulales bacterium | reverse complement strand
AGTAGCCTAAGCAGGCAGGACGTTGAAGACAGAATCCAGAAAGTGGGTATTGAATTAGGGAATCCCGGTCTTGCAGCGGCAAACATTTACAGCATCGGAAAGTCAAACAGGCAGTATGAAATCAACACAACGGAAACAAACAAGACGACGGTCACAGTTACTTTCCCCCAGAACGATTTGCAAACACCTGAGAGCATAACATCGGCCATAAACAAGGTTGACACCAGACTGAGCAGTTTGGCCGTAACAGGCCGGCAGGACAATCCTGCTTCATTTATCGTATCGACAAGCAATGCTAATAAGTCGCTGGTAAAAGACGTTCTGACGAGGGCTTTTGCGGAGGCTGATATTTCGGAGCCGCAAGTTGATGAAGTTGTCAACGATGCAATACTGAAGGCCTTTGAGGACAAACTGGAAATCCAGCAAAATCTTCAGCCTCGCCTGGGTTCGCCCGAAAAGTTAACCGAAGAGCTTGTAGATTCTTACCCTGAACTTGCTGATTTTCTTGGCGGGCTTAAAATCACGTGCGAACTGGAAAAGGCAGCAACTGTCGAGGAAATCGAGGCCAGGTTAGCTGACTTGCGGTTCAAGCCTGATATGCGTGACCTTAACTGGTATCCTTCCGAAATTCTTGATACTGAACTAAATGTTATTGAGCCAAACGAGCCGGTTAAGTCTTTTGTTTACCTGAGTGTCGACCCGGAAGCCGGCTACCGCGAATTGACCGAGGATGAATGGACTTTGTTTGTTGAAAATGAGACCACCAAGATACGGGCGGCGGCACAACTGGAGACGTCTCTGCCGCGAGTAACTCAGATAAGCCCATCGGTGGGCGCCGAGCAAAAGACCAGAGCATTGATTGCCATTATCCTTTCGCTTTCTGCAATCGTTACTTACATCTGGATTCGATTCGGGAATGTGCGTTACGGCATTGCGGCGATTGTAGCACTGATGCACGATGTATCCATTACGCTCGGGGCCGTTACCGTCTGCACCTATGTCGCAGGGACACCTATCGGCAGAGCACTTTTAATCGGAGATTTCAAAATAAACCTGCCGATAATAGCTGCATTTCTGACAATCATCGGATACTCTCTTAACGATACGATTGTTATTTTCGATCGTATCCGTGAAAATCGCCGGAAAGGGCAGCTTCGTCCCCAGATAATTAACGACAGCATTAACCAGACACTTTCGAGGACGATTTTGACATCTTTCACAACGTTTATAGTTGTGCTGATTATGTATATTTTCGGCGGCCAGGCCCTGAGAGGCTTTACCTTCGCAATTGGTTTCGGCGTAATCGTGGGTACTTATTCTTCAATTGCAATAGCGGCGCCAATATTGCTGATTGGTGCAAAACGGAGAAGTGAAAAGGCAAAGAGGCAACAGGGGAATTAACGGACGGTAAAAAAAAGAAAAACCAATCACTATACTTTTTTAAATGCAGAAAGATTTTAAGACAGGAATAGTTTTGGGTTTGATACTGACCGCAGCAGCTGCAATCTGGCTTGCGACCCGGCCCGGTCTAAGTACAAATGCAAGAATGCAAAGCCGGGATTCTGCAACCGGCCGAGAGGCTCTAAACTCGACGGGGTCGGAAAATGCTGAAACAACTTCCGAGCAGGTTATACCTCTGGCGGTTACGAGAAGTCCGGCCGAAGAACAACAAGCAACGAAGAGTGTTAGATTTCACATCGTAGAAAGGGGCGAAAGCCTTTCCAGTATTTCATATCAATATTATGGCAGCCCGGGCGAATGGCGAAAGATTTACAGCGCCAACAGCGATGTTATAAAAGACGCAAACAAAGTCAAAGCAGGAACAAGATTAATCATCCCTTAGTAAATTGTGGCGGAAAAAGTTTAAACCTGTCTTTTGCGGATGCCGGCGATAAGGCTGGTTAGAGAAGTTTTGCCGCATCCATGTCAACCAGCCAGGTGACCTTATCAAGAACAGGCCATAGGGAATGAATCGGATACCTTACCTCGTCCGGCTCACTGGTCAACACCTCTTTCAAGATTTTGGTTTTTTCTTTCCCGGAAACCAGTACGACCAACTGAGAAGCGGCACATAAAACCGGATGCGTAAGTGTTATCCTGTTAAGTTTCTCGTCCAGGACGTAGACGACACACGCCAAATCTTTGGTGTCAAAGCAGGCATAGCTATTGGGAAACATTGAGCCGGTATGTCCATCGGGACCCATACCAAGTAGGATCAGGTCGAACTGAGGGACTTGATTTTCTTTCAGAGAGAAAGCCTCCCGAATGATTTGCTCGTAGGAACGAACCGCGACATTGAAATCACTCTCTTCGGTTGGAATCCGATGAATATTCTTTTTGGGGATGGGGACCTTGGTTAAGAAAGTGTCGGCGGCGAGTTTATAATTGCTCCATTGGGAATCGGGCTTAACTATTCTCTCATCGACCCAGAACAACTGTATTTTGTCCCAGGGCAAAGCTTTTGCCTGTGGCTCATCACCGAGCAATTCAAAAAAGTGTTTAGGTGTCTGCCCTCCGGATATCGCTACGTAGAACATATTCTTCTTTTTTATTGCCTTTTGTGCGTGAATAACAAAAAGCTCCACACTTCTATGCGCAAGACCATCCGGGTCGGCAGCAATTTCAATCTTGGGCTTATAATTTGTTGTCGTATCCATCTTTCTCACCCCTTCATCTTAAATAAATGCAACTAAGAACATTATCCACTTTTACCAATGGTTTGACCAGAAAAATTTTGGAAATGGACAAAATTTTGTTTGAGCAGGCGGGGATTTGTTAACTATCTGATTCTAAATCACTTACAGGGCAGAAGCGAGATTTAATATCTTCGAGAATCATATATAATGAGGGCACGAGGAAAAGTGTTATTAAAGTTGCGAACATTACTCCGAATGCAAGGCTTATGGCCATGGGAATAAGAAACCTTGCCTGCAGACTCCGTTCGAGCATCATCGGGACCAGGCCGAAAAAAGTTGTTAGTGTTGTCAGCATAATAGGACGGAACCTTCGAGTAGCGCAGTCTCGGATCACGCGGTCAAGCCTGAT
>CAZTKW010000563.1:0-3049 GCA_964614315.1 uncultured Pirellulales bacterium | reverse complement strand
ATGCTCACTATGCACGAGCTCGTACCATCATTGACAGGGCCTCTAAAAAGGGTTCTGGCTCCCGGGGCCCTGTCCATGCTCAATACAGGAACGGCATACTCCTGGCCCTGTTCCTCGAACCTCCCAGCGTCCGGGTCTCTGACCTGTTCCGCCGCCTTGAGTACATGCTCGGGCCCTGCCGCAAGGCCACATTCCTGAACCACCTGAAACATCTTTACGGTCTCAACATCATAGGCCGCAAACGCTATTACATCCACCCCAAGCGCAACAGGAAGAAGGGCCCGACCCTGCGCCGGGCTGCCCCCTCCTCTGAGGCCCTGGCCAAATACCCGCAAGCGGCTGGCCTTATGCGGGAGTATGACGATAGGCAGGGGGCCCACAACAATTTTTGTGAAGGCAAATACGAGGTCGTGGTGTTCATAGACCCCGTGCTTTCCCCGGGCTACATCACCATGCTCCAGCATGAGGTTGCCCGGTTCTTTGGTTACCATGCCTGGTACGGCGGCATCGTCAAGGAAGAAAACAGCTCCTTCAAGTCGTACACCAGGATTAAGAACCAGTATCATGCTCTTATGAGGGCGAGGCGGCGCAGCTGGCCTCGCAAAAGCCTCAGCAATTTCTTGGATACGAGGCAAGTGCAACGTCAGCAGGCTAATGAAGAGGGGAAGCTGGAAGCTGGCGGCTACCCTGTGAAAAACCAGGGGAACGGATTGGCCTCAGAAACTTACAAAAAAGGTATCCCCGTCTCAGAGCAGGGGCGTACCGTACCATCAACCAGGCATACCTATAACGGTTCGGGGCTTTGACGCGCCACGGCCAGCCCATCAAGAAGGGCCTGGCCCATCTTAGCCAGGGGTATGCTCTGGCTACCTATTTTAACAGAGGCCAGGGGGCCCCCCCACCTGGCACATGGTACGGTCCGGGTCGGCTGGCCTTCCTTGCCTCCTGGCCACCCCCCGAAGTCCCTCAAAAAATCCCCCCAAAAAAATTTTCCTGTCGCGATACATAGCACGCCGCAGCGTGCGCCGGGGGTTTGGGGGGCGTTAGCCGCTTTCCCTGGCCCCCCAATATCCCTTTGCATAAATCATAAAATTGCGTCGGCATAGAAACCAATACAGTTACCAGCTAACCAATATCCTGGCCAGCAGTTAAACAAGGCGGCGTACGCGGTGCACCCCCCCGGCCATTCGTCCGCTGCCGGCCACCCTCTACGGTTGGGGTATGCACCGCCCCCTCGTCCCTCCAACTGTTTCAGGCCAGCCCGCCAGCTCCTTGCGGGGTCGTCATCATCCCCCTCCTTTCCTGGCCAGGCCTTCCCCCCGTCCTGGAAGCGGTAGCTCCCGGACGGCTGGGGGGGCCCGCTTGCGGGGGGGTCCCCGGCCACATTAACAGCATAGCGGCCCCCGGGCTGGCCAGCTTATCCAACATAACCAATTAACAGGCCAGCCTTCCAGCGCCAGGCCAGGCCCCGGCCAGCCCCCTGTCCTGGCCAACCACGGCAGCGGCAGGCCACCCCCTCCTGGGGAGCCAGGAGCCAAACAGCTGGCCAGCGGCAGGCTGCAGCTCCCTGGCTGGCCCCTGCTCATGCCTCCACGCTCTCCGGCCTGTTTCCCTGGCCAATCTCCATCAAAAAGGCCAGCCCTCGGCCCTGTCCAAGATACCGTGCAAGGTCGTTGTTTTCTTCGTTTTGTTCCTGGGCTGGCCCTGAGTTGAGCAGCTGGCCGTGTTTTTGTTTGGCTTTTGAATTTGCAGCCGACGCAATCCAAAAAACAGCCCTGTCAGGCGTTCCCTGTCTATGGGTTGTCAGGAAAACCCCCTACATGTGCTTTACGAGCCTGGCCCCGTTCGTGTCATACCTGTTTGTCAGCAGCGTTACGGCCCTGCGGCAATGAGGGCAGGCCAGCCTTACCTGCCTTTCCATCTGCCTGATTGTTCCCGGGTTCCCCCGGTATTCTGTTTCCTGGCCAGCGAATTCGTATGTCACCCCGCTCATTGGAAGGCCAGGCAATGCCTTCCGCTTCCCTTTCCCGGCGCGCCAGGCCTTCTTGCGGGCCTTCTCCCTGGCAACAAAGGCCGGGTCCTGTTTTCGCACGGCATACCTCTGCCTTCTCCTCTCGTTGTCCCTTGCCAGCCTTTCCGGGCTGGCCTTCAGGCTGCGCCATTGCTTTGCTCCATTCGTTAGTGTCATGTGAAACAATTACTGCCTTCTCCTGGCCCTGTATCTCCGGGTCTGCTCCCTCCTCAGCTTGCGGGTATGTTGCAGCTTCTCGTCCTCGATAACCAGCTCGCACTCTTTTGTTAAAGCGTAATCCTCCCACATCACCATGCCCCGGGTTCCCGGTTCCTGCATGTTGTCGTCCATGTCCCGGCCCAGCGGCGTGGGTTTTTGCCTCGCCATGGTATATTATTTGTAGCATGTAATTAATTCATCTGTCCCCCCAGCTCCCCGCTGACCTGGCCCTCCCCGGCCGTTTTGATGTAGTACACAAAATAATTTGTCGTGTAGTATGTCGTCAATTAAGGGGGCTGCCCTATTGACCGTATGCATACGGTCCCGGGGTATACCCGGGGTACGCCCCGGTTTTGTAGTATGGGATTATGTCCGGGTCCTGGCATTTCCGGACATCCCATCCTGGTGAGCTGGCCTGATATCCAGCTAAAAAAATAACAGTGTAATATTTCTCCTGGAACCCGGGTCCTTGCCCCCGATAGGCCGCAGGTCAGCCTTTCGGCCCGCATAAACATCCCATGCCTGGCATGTCTCTCACCCTGATGTTTTCCAGCATCACGCAGCCGACCGTGACCCTCTTCACCTTCCCAGCTGCCAGCATCTTTTTTATCCCCGTTACCCTGTGCTGGCCGTTCTTGACAATGAAGCCGTCCCCGGCCTTCAAGATATACAGCGGCGGCAGCTTCCTGAATTTCCCCGCCCCTATTTTGTTCTCCAGGCCCCGTACCGTTGCCTGTTTATGCTCATAGTCCTGGTCGGGCCTGTACAGGCTGATATTGCCAGCGTCAAGTACAAGGTCCTGGTACCTGATAAACAGGC